>CAKPSW010000010.1 GCA_934183705.1 uncultured Bacilli bacterium
GATTTCATCAGCCATATCAATCTTTCTTTTATGCATATCATCTAACATTTCTTTAGTTTTAGTAAGAGTTCCCTCATCCATATTTTCCCATACTTCATCATCACCCGAATGGCCAAATAATCCTACTGAAATTACAATATTTCCCTGTAATGTTAATTCTTTTTGAACTTTTAAAAATTCATCTTTAAATCTGGTAGAACCGCATAATGTTATTACTTTATAACTGCCTGTCATGCTTTATACACCTCGTTTTAATTATAATATATTGGGTAGTCGAAGTCAACTATCCACTCATCATTATCAATACAAAAAAAGCATAAAATAATTATGCTTATTGTTATTGATACTTTCTAATATCATCTATTCTAGCGGTAAAATATGGCCTATCTTTGCCTTCTTCTTTTAAGAACAAAGCAAACGTATTATCAACGTTAAAATATCTTTTTTCTTCTTCATTTGGCATAGCGGTAGTTTTAATATCACTAGCGGCTTCACTCTTTATTCTTCCGCCTTTTTCATCTAATGCGAAACTTATAGTTTGAATAGCAGTATCAATCATATATTCATTACCACTTTTTGAAGTAAATACTATATTAGATAGTTCATTATATTCCTTCTTAACGTTAAAATTAATAAAAGGAGCTTTAAATTCATCTTTCTTATTAAAATTTCTATTTCCCTCATAGTTATTACTTTCCAATACCATATTATCATATATTTCATTAAAAGTACTACCTTTAGGACTTTTATATAATATTACTTCATCATTACTTTTAGTATGTAATTTTATAGCAAAATCATCTTTAGTATTATAAAATAATACCTCTATTTGATTTCTTACCTCATCTGTAGATTTTTTATTAATACCAAAATATTTAATATTATCATAATTACCAAATTTATCATTATCTAAAACACTAAATTTTTTATTATATTCAAACTCTCTATATAACATAGTATAAATAAAGTATCTATCATTATTTTTACTTAGATTATCATCATCCCAACTAAAACTATCTAATATATCACTAGTTTGATTAAATTTATCTTTAATACCTTTTTCTATTTCTTTTTTAAGTGATATAGTTTTAAGACCAAACTTTTTATAATAATATTCTTCTGATATCATCATAGTAGTAAAATCCATTTTATTTAAATTTGCTATCACTTCGTTCTCCTCTTTTGGAATATTTCCTTCTAAAAGTTCATCTACCATATCATTCCAAACTAGCTGAAGAGTCCCACACCAAGTACTATCACCACTAAGTTTATCATTCATAGTGGGCAATACTACTACTCCTTCAGTATCTTTAATATTACGCTTATTTTTTAAAATAAAGAAGAATGATAAACACAATATCACTACTAAAAGTATTATAATTATTATTTTCCCTTTCATATTTGCCTCCTACATATAATTTTAGCATATGTGGTTTATTTTGTCTATTTAAAAACATCTCATTTTGAGATGTTTGGTTATGATAATCTTGTTATATTTAAATATGCATTTGTTCCAGTAGATGGAGTAATATTAGCTATAACTGTTGATGATATGGACAATCCTATTTCGTCGTTGGCACTTAGTGAATTTATTGTACTTCCGGAAAAATCTGTATTTGTTCCTTGAGTCACACTTTTTGTTATGGTACTACTTCCTATAGTATTATTATTTTGTTTTACTCCTACTGTAATATTACCATTGGCACTGGTACTTCCTGAAAAAAAGTATTCTATTAAGTATACGCCATTTTGGGTTATAGTTAATTTATTTTGCGTAGCTGTTGTTATGTTTTCTACCGGTCCTGCTTTTCCTAATGGTATTTCTTGTGATATATTAGTTTCTAAGGAAATTGGAGTTGTTGTATCATTATATTTTCTTCCATATGTACTTAGTGTTGGCCCAGTTGGACCTGCTGGACCTTGTATTCCTTGTTCTCCTTGAGGACCTGGTGGACCCATTGGGCCTTGTATTCCTTGTTCTCCTTGAGAGCCGGCTATTCCTTGAGGGCCAGTTTCTCCTCTTGGAATATTAAAATTTAAAATAACATTTTCTTTTGTTCCTGAATTTGTTACACTAGCATTTTCGGTTGAGCTTGTTGTTGTGGTAGTTCCAACTGTAATGGTAGCGGGTCCTTGAGGACCTGTCGGACCAATAATTATTGAGGTGCAATTACACTTTTTTCCTTCTTCGAGAATTTTTTTTATTTTATCTTCACGGCAATTATTAATCATTTTAATCTCCTTTCAATTTATTTTATGAATTTTTATTAAATTAATATTTACTATTGTCTATATAATAATAAATAGATGTAACTATTAATTACATCTATTTATAAATATCTCCAAATTTACTTATAGGCCAAATTCTATACACTGCTTTCCCTAATATATCTTTTTCATCTACTAGTCCTATTATTCTACTATCTTTTGATATAGGTCTATTATCTCCTAATACTAAGTATTTTCCTTCTGGTATTGATGTGCAACTACATATTTCTTCTAAGTTGAAATCATTAGTATCTCTGTAATTAAAATTCGTTTCCATGAACTTGTCATTTACATATAATTTGTTATTTTTATATGCAATATGTTCTCCTGGCATACCTATAATTCTTTTTATTATTTCTTCATTGTCATTTTTTATTACTACTATATCAAATCTTTTTATAGAAGTACTATTATATCCTATCTTTTTTTCTAATAGTATTTCTTTGTTATGTAAGTTGGGCTTCATAGAATCTCCTGATACTATAATAGGAGTAATAATAAAACTTCTAATTAATACAACTACAATTATAATTATAATATATGGTAATATTTCTTTTATCTGTTTATTCATATATTCTCCTTTAAAATAAAGATAATAGCAAAGCTATTATCTTCTTTCTTTAATATTATATTTGCTCTTTCTGTCTCTTAAGAAATATAATTTAGCTCTTCTTACTTTACCTGGTTTAGTAATCTTAATATAAGCTACTTTATTAGAATGTACATGGAATGTTTTTTCTACACCTATACCAGAATATTCACCTCTTACAGTAAAAGTTTCAGATACTCCCTTACCTTTTCTTGCAATTACAATTCCTTTAAAGTCTTGGACTCTTTCTTTTGATTTACCATTTTTGGTTTCTGTAATGATGCATCCTACTACTACAGAATCTCCTACTCTGAATTCAGGTAAATCTTTTTTCATTTGACTCATTGTAATCTTATCAATAATGTCCATCGTAATATACACTTCCTTTCTTTTCTCATAATCACTACTTAATATAAGTAGGCGGATTAATTCATAACGAATATAATTTTACCATACATTATATGAAATTTCAACTATTTTTAATAATTTTATTTTTATAATTTATCTATTTTTATGACCATCTTTTAGTAAACTTATCTATTTGACTCATATTTTCACCAGTTATTCTACTATCAGTATAAATACGTGCTTTTGTTTTAGAAGTCTTATTAAAATCACATGTAACTTCATTAACACTTGTAAATTTATTATCAATATATATCAATTGATTTATTGTGGCAACTTCTAAATTACTATTGTCAAACATTAGATTTACCCCTAAAATACTTGGATAACTTGCACTATGTATATTTATATCACTAAGTGATGGTACATAAATAATTTGTCTACTTTGATTATTCATATCTATTGGAACATTAAAAATATGCGAATGACCCTGAAAAATAATTTTATTTGTCTTAATATTTGGAACGTATGAATTTCCATTAAAAGGATGGAAAAGTGCTATAATATCATTTCCTACATTAATCATAGAAGTTGTATATCCTAATGTTACTAAATCATGTCTATAGTTATTTAAGACAATTCTAAGATCTTGGCCATAATACTTTAATGGATTTAAATCATGATTACCAAGAGTAATAAAATTTAAAATTTGACTATCATATGGATATTTTTTTAATAAGTATTCTACTATATCTTCTACTGGTATTTTTAAACTTTCCGAATTATCTATTACATCCCCACAATGAAAAATTATATTAATATTATTGCTTATACAATATTCATATACTTCATTTAATAAATCTAGTCTTTCATATTCACTTCCTATATGAGTATCTGAAATAACAACAACTTTTAATTCAGAATTTGTATAATCTCCTAGAATTTCAGTAGACATTGAATTAATAAATTCATATTTTGTTTTTACCTCATAAATAATATCACCATTAGAATAATATTTTCTATAAAAATCAAAACCCCTATTTTTAATCATAGTTAAATAATTAAATACTTGTTTTTGTGATAGATTTAATTCTTCACTAATTTGATTTACTGTCTTTCCTTCATTTATTAATTCTATTAATTTTTTTGTTTTTTCTCCCATTATATTTGTCCCCCCTTTGAAATAAACGCTATATATGATAGCACAAAAAATATAAATATGCAAGAATTATATTTTTTATATATACCTACGTTAATATTAAATATTTTCTAGTATTATATATATTTAATTACATAGTATTAATTATGAAATATATTATACATAGAGGTATTACTAATAATTATATTAAAGAAAATTCGTATTTTGCTATTAAAAGAGCTCTTAATGATATTAATTCAAGTGGAGTTGAATTTGATATCAGATTAACTAAAGATAATAAAATAGTACTATCTCACGATTCTATTAATATTGAAAATAGTAATTATACTGACATTATTAAGAAAAAGTATTTAAATACATTAGATAATATTCTAAGTATTAACACTAGTAAAATATTACTTATTGATATTAAAGTTAGAAATAATTATAAAAGATTTGCTAAGGAAATAATAAAATATTTAAGTACTACTAAAAATAAAAACATATATTTAGCTTCTTTTAATAAAAAAATTATTAGATATTTAAAGAAAAGAACTAATTATAAACTTGGGTATATTACTTTTAAGAATACTAAGAATAATAATCATTTTGAAGTAATTAATTTTTTTACTTTAAATAAAAATAACATTAATAAATATCCTAATAAAGAAATATTTTTATGGACTATTCATAATAAAGAAGAAGAAAAGATAGTATTAGATAAATTTTCTAATACTATCTATTATATTATTAAAGATAGTTATGATTCTTTTACTTCTATATAGTCTCCTGAATCTAGATATATTATTCCTTTTTTATTATCCATGCTAGAATATATATCATTATATTTATTAATTTTAGTTATTTTACTTAAAGTTATATATACTTGATTACCATCATTCATCTTAAGTAAGAATCTTTCAGGATCAACATCATTTGGTGTATAACTTACCTCAGATATTTTAAGTAATATATCATTATCTACTTTAGAGAATTTACTAGTAAATTTATCTAAAGTTGTACTAATATCATTAGTTATTATAGGAGCACTACTTATATTATATATATTATCCACCAAAGAAGAATCTTCTAATAATAATTTATTATTATATATTCCTATTATTTTTTTCTCTGTTATATAAATATATACTTTTCCTATTAACTTCTTTTTTACTTTTACTTCTTTTATATAATTATTTTTCAGTAACTTCTTTTTTATAGTACTACTATTAGTAGTTAGAAATGGCGGATAATTACTTATTGAAGCTGATTCTATTACTTCTTTATCGCCAAGTATATTATTACCTACTATATATATATTTTTTATTGGTAAATCTTTTATATATAATACCAATAATGCTAATAGAATAAGCATTAATATACATATAATAATTCTTTTTACTTTTAATTTTCTTTTTTTTCTTTTTACTTTTATCTTCTTTTTTTCGGGCATATTATCACCTTACTATTTCTTGTTCTAATATTAAATCTATATCATATTTTTCTTTTACTTTCTTTTTTATATATTCTATTAAAGATATTATATCATCGTAAGTAGCATTTGATTTATTTATTATAAAGTTAGCATGTTTTTCACTTATTTGGGCCCCTCCAATAGTATAACCTTTAAGCCCTAAATCTTCAATTAGTTTCCCTGCTGATAGATTAGGAGGATTTCTAAATACAGAACCTGCTGATGGCATATTTACTGGTTGAGATGATATTCTTCTGTCTCTTCTATCTATCATTTTATTTCTTATTAATTCTTTATTTTCATATTTTAACTCTAGTGTAGCTTCAATACAGATATATTCTTTATTCCTTTTTAGGAAAGAATCTCTATATGAATATTCTAGTTCATTATTTTTCATAGTAATAATCTCTCCTCGTGGAGTTATTACCTTTACTTCTCTTACAATAGAAGCCATATCTTCCATATATGCTCCAGCATTCATAGCTACTGATGCTCCTAAAAGACCTGGTATACCACCAGCAAATGCTAAACCATTTAAACCATTTTCCATGCATAAATTAGATAACTTTATTAGGCTTACACCAGATGATGCAATAACTATGTTATCTTTTATGTCAATATTATTTAATCTATCTAACTTTATTACTACATCAAAACTAGGTTTTGCTAATATTACATTAGAACCATTTCCCAATACCAAATATTTAATTTTATTTTCTTTTAAATATTTTAATAATTCTAATAATTCTTCTACATCTTTTGGATAAATTAAATATTCACACATTACATCCAATTTATATGTATTATATCTTTTTAATGATACATTCTTATAATATTCATATTTACTAATAATATTTTCTATCATCTAATATCAATTCCTTTAGCACGTTATATATTCTAGTACTGCTATCTTTTATTCCAAGTCTACTAAGATTTTTTTTCATTTTTTCTAGTTTTTCTTTATCATTTAATGTTGTATCTATCATTTCAATTAATTTATTTCCATCTAAATCTTTCTCTTCTAATAGTAGAGCTGCATCATTATTAACTAGATCCATAGCATTTTTATATTGATGGTTATTAGTTACATAAGGACTAGGTATAAAGATAGAAGGTACTTCTAAGGCTGTTATTTCACTCATGGTAGAAGCTCCTGCTCTAGTTACCATTAAGTCTGTTATTTTCATTACTCTTGGTATTTCATATATAAATGGAAATACTTTAACGTTTTCAGGAAATCTTTTGTTTTTTACTTTTTCATAATAACTATTTCCTGTTACTATAACAACTGAATAATTTTTTCCTCTAAATTTATCTATACTATTAAATATTTTATCATTTACAGTCTTGCTACCTAATGAACCCATAACTATTAAAACTAATTTTTTATCTTTAGCTATCTCTAATTCCTTTTTAGTAGCTTTAGGAACACTTAAAGCTTTCTCACTACATGGATTACCTGTTAATACTGCTTTTCCTTCTTCAAAGTCACTTATTGTACTTTGAAAAGATACTCCTACTTTATCAGTATATTTAGATAAAAATTTATTAGCTAGACCTACAACACTATTTTGTTCATGAATAAAAGTCTTCTTACCTAATTTTTTAGCGGCATATATAACTGGAGCGGTAACATAACCACCACATCCTATTACGATGTCAGGATTAAAGTCTTTTATTATTGCTTTAGACTTTTTAATAGCTCCTAAAAAGTTAGTTATTGTCTTTATATTATCAAAAGATAATTTTCTTTTAAAACCAGTTACTTCTAAACCCTCATATCTATATCCCATACTTGGTATTAAATCTTTTTCCATTCTATCAGTAGTTCCAATATATAAAAATTCACTATCTTCTTCTTCTTCTTTTATTTTATTTATTATAGCAAGAGCAGGATATATATGTCCTCCTGTACCTCCCGCAGATATAATTACTCTCATGAAATCACTCTCCTATATAATTTTAACATAAATAAAGAAAAAAAGATATATTCCTATTAAAATATATGCTTTTTTACACTTTTTATATTATTATGGATTTAACTTATATGGATTATCCTCTGTACCTGTAGTTCCTTCTACTATAGTTTCTTCTGACTTTAAATAGAGAGTTGGAAAAATACGAGCGGTACCTCCCCCAGTATTATTCCAAGCTATACCAGCATAGTTTTCATAATTTGGAAGTTCGAAAATTGAACCGTTGTCAGATGAATAATGAGTTAAGAACCAACTAATTATACCACCACTTTTAGCCCCCATAATTGTACTCATCCAATTTGTGGTTCGACATTCAATTTTAGGATTTATTATAACATTAGTACCATTGTAATTATTGAGTGTAGTTGTACAACCATTAAAGTCTGCTGCATAACCAAAATCACTAACGTATGGAATAGTTATTTTTCCAAACCAAGTTGTATCGTTTCCGGAATACACTGTAGTTCCTCTTTCTAACGCATACGCTTGATTAGAATATACATTTGCAGTACTCATGCCTCCTATACCCCAAGTGACTTCAACAATTTTATCTTTCGTAATAGTATTTTTTATACCTTTAGAAGTAAAATCACAGTCATCATCGGTTGCATAACTATAACTACAAGTACCACTTAATTTATTATAATATAAACTATTATTACGATTTTCCGTTTCATATCCAGGATTAAGTACTTTCATAAGGGTAGCATTCGACCAATTATTATATGGTGCTACTGTATTCCATGGTAAATAACCTATACTTTCATTTCTCATGATTTTTACTTTACCATCAAATACTCCTATTATTCTCCACTTTTCACATGTAGTATCACTTTGATTATTATAATCAGAACAATTAAAGTATATATAGTTATTAGGATTAGCTCCATAATATCTTATATTACCTCCATCTAGTGAAGATGTTGTTCCACCTAATCTATCATTCATTAAATTAACCGAAGAAGCATAGTTATACGTGATACTATTATTCTCTACTGTGGTTTTAGTTGCGTTAGTATATAAATTAGTAATATATTTACTAGCGGTCTCTACAGGACTATCTTTCATAAGATGATATGGATTACTCTCTGTACCATTACCGCTCTCTACATATTCATTAGCATTAAGATATAATGTTGGGGCGACCCCAGTAGTAATGAAGGAATAGTTGAGAGTGATGACGTAGCCGGATGAATCCACATACCACACGCCAGTCTCAAAGCCAGAATCCGGGGTTAAAAAACATCCATCGCTACTTGTTCCTAATATCGATTTCATCCAATTATTACTAGTACAAGAACCATCCTTATACTCATACAAATCCTTACTACAAGAGTTAAAGTCCGCAGCATATCCATAATCAGAAGGATATGGAAGAGCTACTTTTCCTTTCCATGTTGTTGCCCTTGTTATACCATCGCTAGGATTTGATACTACTTTTGTTCCTCTTTCGTAGCCATATATTTGATTTGAATATACATTATAATTATTCCATCCTCCTAGATTCCATGTTACTTCGGCTATTTTATTTTTTGTTTCATCATTTTTTATTCCTGAGGATGTAAAATCACATGAAGTTGACGAGTTATTATAATTATTATAACAAGTTCCTTTTTCACTATTATAATAGAGACTTCCTCCGACTGACTCAGATGAATACCCAGGATTAAGTAATTTCATTAAATCAGCTTGAGTCCATTCATTTACTCCATATCCTTTGTTTACTCCTGATGCAGATGTATCCCATGAGTATGTTCCAATAGTGCTATTTCTCATTATCTTTACTTTACCATCAAATACTCCGATTATTCTCCATTTCTCACATGTAGTATCACTTTGATTATTATAATCAGAACAATTAAAATATATATAGTTATTAGGATTTGCACCATAATATCTTATATTACCTCCCTCTAAGTCTGTTGTAGTTCCTCCTAATCTATCGTTCATAAGTGATTCATCTGGTGCATAGTTATAATCTATTCCATTATTTTCTACTGGAGATTTAGATGCGTTGGTATATAGATTGGTTATATGTTCTGATAAAGCTATTGGAGTAAAATACTTTTCAGTAATTAAAGTAATACCGTCTGGTACTATTAGATCTCCTCCATTTTCATAACCTAATACTGATGTAATGGTAACAGTATTACTATTATTAGTAGGATTATTTAAATATAATTTAATAAATTTATTTTCTCCATAACCTATTGTATCTAATACTTTATCTTTAGAGTCTTCATATACTTTTACTTCTATATTAGAAGTAGTATTATATCCTAATGCATATTTTACACTACCATTATTTGTATTTTTTAAGTGAAAGTATATAGTTTTACTACTATTTTTAGGTACATTAATAGAAGTACCTTCTCCTATAGTTATATTATATACATTACTTGCATTATTTGAAGCTATGGTACTTACAGCAAAAGTATTATAAAGCATATATATCCCAAATAATATTAATATAACTAATATAATTATTGTTATCCTCTTTTTATTCATATCATCACCACCAAAAAAACTACGAAAAAATACTAATATTTCTATTAGTTATTTCCGTAGTTTGTTTTAAATTTATTAATATACTTTTATAGTTTAATTCCTTATAGAATAAGTAAAGCCCCCCCCCAGTTAACATATTGTTAACGTACATTTGATTGTTATTTTTCATATGAAGCACCTACCTTTCTATCTATCTAAATTTTAGCATATTTTAATTTATTTATCAAGTCCTCTAACTATTTAATTCGAAATATTTATTTACTATTTGAGATGAAATATTTCTTGTTACACCATATGCTGTATTATCTGGAACACTTATATCTGGAGATACTACTACTATACTCATTTTTGGATTATCATTTGGTGAATATCCAACAAAAGATGAAGTTATTGTTTCTGTATCTACTTTTCCATCACCATCCGTATCTATAAAGCTTTGGCTTGTACCAGTCTTTCCTGCTGAATTTGTATAATCACCCATATAGCCATATCCTAATCCTCTTGTTACTACAGCATTAAAACCTTCACGTACTCTATCTATGTATTTTTTCTCTACTGATATTTTTCCTAATTCTGTTATATTTGCTTTATATATTAATGATCCAAATGTATCTTCATTATCACTTGGTTTATATACTTCTTTTAATAGATATGGTTTTAATCTTGTTCCATTATTGGCTATTGTATTTATATACTGAGATAGTTGTATTGGTGTATATGTATCATACTGACCTATAGAAAAGTCTAATAGATGTCCTGGTAACCTACTACTTCCCATATAACCTAAACTTTCTACAGGAAGATCTATTCCAGTCTTTTTACCAAGTCCAAACTCAGCATACATTTCTCTATATTTTTCAAAAGCACTTTCATCTAGTGATAAGCCTTGATTATATTCATAAGTTCCATTTCCTACTTTTATTGCTATTTTATATTGATATACATTAGAAGAATTTTGAAGAGCATATACATCGTCTATAAGCCCCATAGTCTTCCAAGAACATTTCTCTGGAGTATCTTTTATTTTTATACATTCATCATTTAATACAGTACCTATATCTATAGCCCCATATTTGTAGCCAACCATCATTGAAGCCCCTTTTACTACACTACCTGGAGTAACAGGAAGAGTAACTATTCCTGGAGTATAATCAACTATTTGATAAGAACCATCTTTCTCTACAACCTGCTTACCTGCCATAGCCAAAATCTCTCCAGTATTAGGATCTGATACAATAGCAAAAGAACGATTATAATATTTAGTACCAGGCATACCCTTTGCATTTAATACTTCATTTGCCACTACTTCTTCTAAGTACTTTTGAAGTTCAATATCTATTGTTAATACAATATCATTACCTCTTTTACCTTCTGATACTAATTCATAACTATTATCTGATAATAATCTATATTTTGCTTTGGTACCCCTTAAATAGTCTTCATATTGATATTCTAGATATGATATTCCTACTCTATCATCTAATGTATATCCCCTTTTTAAATATTCTTTTGATAATTCTGATGGTATCCCTTGACTATTAGAAGATACATTACCGAGTATTGATTTAAACGTATCACCATATAGATATACCCTTTCCCAATCTAATTTAGTATTAAAGCCTTTTAAATTATCAATATTCTCACTAATATAAGCATATTCAGCATCAGTAACATTACTATTTTTAATAATTTTTTCAGCATAAGAATATCCCTTATTCATTAAATAATAAATATATGCTGCTTTCTTATCTTCTTCAGTATATTCTTTTACCTCTTCATCTAATCTTTCATATATTAAATTATCTATATCTTTATCATTTAATTTTCTTTTATTATATAAATCCCATTCTTCATCAGTTATTTTTTTTCGACATTCTTTATAATTTGCTTTATAATAAAATGTCTTTAATTTATTATCATCTATCTTTGAATAATCAATATCTATATTTTGAGAAACTGTATAAGCAAGAGATATCTCTTCTTTAGTAGTAATACCTTTTTGTTTCTTATAGTATATTGTTTTTATACCTTCATTATCCACGAGTAATTTATGATTTCTATCATATATTCTTCCTCTTGGTGCACTAGTACTTTCTATTGTTTTTTCTGTAGACATAGCTAGTTTTTCATTATATTCATTATTTTTTAATATTTGAAGATAAAAAACTCTAGTAGATATAACTAAAAACAATATGATTATAATAACAGTTATAAAGTTAAATCTTCTTTCCATAATTTGATCTAAATGTTTATTATTCTGTTTTTTTCTCTTATTTATAGGTCCAGTCTTCTTCTTTATCTCTAGTTTATTTACTCTTTTTTTACTTGTAGTTTTATTTATTCTCTTCTTTTTATGTTTAAATATATTTTTAAATATATTGTTTTTTCTCTTCATACTATGCCTCCTTTATTATTATATCATAAATCCTTAATTTATACATATAGTTAAATGGGTGAAATTATGAATATTTACTTTATTTATGAATATATAAATAGAATGAAAAAAGATGATTTTAATAATCTCTTATTAAAAGAAGGTATTATTCTTGATGATGATGAATTAATAGTGGCATATAATTATATCAAAGAAAACTATAAAAGAATTACTAAAGTTAGAGCCGAAGATGTATTAGAAGAAATAAAATTTAAGTTTAAACCAATAACTTATAATAAAATAGTTAAACTATTTACTAAGTATAAAGATGTTATTGACGCCTATAGTAGGAAAATAAGAGAATATTAGTTATACTTCTCTTATTTTTTCTTTTAATTTTTCATCAAATACTTTGTTTTTTATCATTGCTATTTCATATTTATATGGTGGATATATCTTTTCTTTAGATAATTCATCTTTTGTTACATAAGGTGTTTCTAGTATTTTAGGAACATCCTCTAATCGTTTATTATATATTATATTTATTAAATTATCAAAACCAATAGTTCCAAAACCAATATTTTCATGCCTATCCTTATGACTGTTTATACTATTCATACTATCATTTATATGTATACAACCTATTTTATCTATTCCTATTATGTTATCAAATATATCTAGTACATTATCAAAATCACTCATATCATAACCAGCATCATTTAAATGACAAGTATCCATGCATACTCCTATTCTATCTTTATTTTCTACTTTATCAATTATTTGTTTTAGTTCGTTAAAGTCTTTCCCTATTTCATTACCTTTACCTGCCATAGTTTCAAGTAATATAGTAGTAGTATAATCATTATCTAATATTAAATTTAATCCCCTAGAAATGTTATCTATTGCTTCACTTCTTGATACATTAACTGCTGAACCAGGATGAAGAACCATATATTTTACACCTAATATATTACATCTTTTTAATTCTTGTTTTAAAAATTCTACTGAAAAATTAAAATTATTCATATTAGCTAAATTTACTATATAAGGAGCATGAACAATAACATTATTAATATCAATATTATTATCATTCATTAATTTTTGTGCTTCTTTTGTTAATTCATTATTTATATTTACTCTAGTAGTATTTTGTGGAGCCCCTGTATAAAACATAAACGTATTAGCCCCATACCCAATAGCCTCACGAGTACTACCTACTAACTGATTACTACTCTTATATGAAACATGACTACCAATTATTAAACTCATTTTCTATCACCTAAATACATTATACTATATTTTAAGAAAAAGAAAAAGAGGAATATCTCCTCTTATTAATATTATTGACACCCTAAACTAGAAACACTATTTTTAGTAGAATCAGAACTATTATAAAATTGACTATCTTCTCTTGCTGTAAGTCTTACACATATTTTATAACCATTCAAATAAACAGTTCCTTCTATGTTTCTTGTATCAATTATACCAGCAGCATTTAAAACTTCAGAAGTCATATTTACAGCAGAAGATAAAGTAGTTGGCAATTTTTTATTAGTAAGACTATCTACAAATGTTGTATAAGCAATATCTGGAGTTCTACCTGTATCAGAACCATAGTTAGATAATTTATCTAATTCATATTGCTTAGTAAACCAATCTTCAACTTCATTCGCGGTATTTTGAAATATTTTATCCTTCGCATTAGTCATAGTCTTTGTAACAGACATAGCACTAGAAAAAGTTAAAAATATTACTACAATTGATATAATTGTGAATATAGTTGATACTACTATTCCAGCAATACTTAACCCTCTACCATTATTAGTTTCCTTTGATTTCTTAAGTCCTACTATTGAAAGTATCAAACCTATTATTGGTATAATAAATGATAAAATAAAACCTGCTATTGCTATATTATTTTCTCCATTTGCTGATGGTACTGTATTCATAGTATTCATTGTATTCATTGAACCCAAAGTATTCATATTATTTATTGAATTTGCTGTATTTGTTGATGATGCTGTATTCATAGTATTCATTGTATCCATTGAACCCGAAGTATTCATATTATTCATTGAATTTGCTGTATTTGTTGATGATGCTGTATTCATAGTATTCATTGTGTCCATTGAACCCGAAGTATTCATATTATTCATTGAATTTATCATATTTGATTGTGTTATTTGCATACCACATTTTGGACACATAGTGGTATTATCATTTAATATATTACCACAATTAGGGCAAAAATTTGCCATATTATTACCTCCTCGTATTTATAATTTAACAATCTATGTTTGATTGCATTGCTAATTTAACTATATTATTCTAATTAACCAAAAAGAGGAATATCTCCTCTTATTAATATTATTAGCAACCTGAACCTGAAGCATTATTTTTACTAGTATCAGAACTATTAAAGAATTGACTACCATTTCCTGCTGTAAGTTTTACGCATATTTTACTGCTATTTAAATAAACCTTTCCTGTTATACCAGTTGTATTGGTTATACCAGCGGCTTTTAATACTGCTGAAGTCAAATTGTCAGCACTTGGTTCAGCAGTAGGCAACTTTTGATCGGTAAGATTACTAACAAAAGTTGTATAAGCACTATCTGGATTTCCAACCATATCTGAGCCAAATGTAGCTAATTCATATTGTTTAGTAAACCATTCAGTTACAGTATTAGCAGAGTTTTTAAGCTGACTTTCCTTCGCTTTATTCATTGATTCAATTACAGATGGTATAGTTACAACTAATACTACAGCAAGTATTACGATAACTGCCAATAATTCTATTAAAGTAAATCCTTTTCTATTTAATTTTTTCATATATATTTATCCTCCTCTATCTTATAACTTAATCTTATCATAAATTGTTATATTAGTCAATTATCTCAAGATAAATATTTACATTTTTTATAAAGAAAATAAGAAGACATCCCCCCTCCAAGCGGAATGGGAATGCCTTCTTAATGTAATTTAAATTACAAATAAATTATATCAATACTTTGATAATTTATTGGTTACCTTAATATAAATATTTACATATTTATCACTATATTTCTTACTTTTAAGTAATCTAAGATTACTATAATTATCTTTTAATATATCAGTACTATATTCTAATACCAATACTCCATTATCTTCTAGTAGATTATATTTATTTACTAATTCTATAATCTCGTTCATAACTTCCATCTTATAAGGAGCATCCACTAAAATAATATTAAACTTAATATTATTATTTTTAAAATATAATAAAGCCTCTCTATAATCACTATTAATAATAGTGGATTTTTCTTCAATATTAAGATTATTAATATTTTTCTTTAATATATTTAATATTTCTTTACCATTATCAACAAAATAACACTTCTTAGCTCCCATAGATATAGCTTCTATACCAAGGCTACCACTACCAGAGAATAAATCTAGTACTAATGCATTATTAGTATAGTTCTGAATAGAAGCAAACATTGATTCTTTTACTCTATTCATCGTAGGTCTAGTACCTATAGTATTATATCCATCTATATTTTTTCCTTTTAAATAACCACTTATTACTCTCATTTGTTGCATCCTCTTACATCAGTATATTTTTTAAATCTATTATTTATATCCATAACATAATAAAATAATTCATTATAATATTTCATATATTCCTTATATTCTATATACGTATATATTTCCTTTTTAAGAGATATCTTTTCATAGTCATCAGTACTTTTATTATACTTATCTATTAATTCTAACAATTTCTTATTATTAACTACTAATATTTTATAATGCTCTAAGTTCTTTATTAAGTCACTATCTTCAAATGCTTTTATAAGTATTTTTGTTTTTTCTATTACATTGTCCATTATCTATATTTCATACTCTTTTCCATTTCTCTTTGAATATCTCTCTCTTTAATTGTCTCTTTTTTATTATAATTCTTCTTACCCTTAGCTACTCCAATTAAAACCTTAGCCTTATTCTTAACAAAATATATTTTAAGTGGTACTAGTGTATATCCTTCTATTTCTAATTTATCTTTTAATTTAAGTATTTCTCTTTTATGTAATAGTAGTTTCCTAGTTCTATCTTCATCATGATTAAATCTATTTCCTTCTTCATATAAAGAAATATGAGTATTAAGAAGATATGCTTCATTATTTCTAATAATTGCATAACTATCTTTTATATTTATTTTGCCCATTCTTATCGATTTAATCTCTGTACCAGTAAGAACAATACCAGCTTCATAAGTATCTTCTATTTCATAATCATATCTTGCTTTTCTATTTAATATTTCCATAGTAATCACCTTTTTCTATATATAATTATATATTATTTTCTATATTTTAACAATATTATATACTCAACTACTTATATATAATTTATACTATTATCACAAAATTCCAACTATTTCAAGTACTAATTATCACATTTTTCCATTATCTAACTTAAACTATTAATATTAATACTACTATCCATACTTCTAACTATATTAGCATATTTATTATATACTCTTTCATAGTCATTTAAATAAGTCTTTATATCAGGGTTTGAAAATGGTACAATTTTATATTCATTATTTGTCTTTCCTGTATATATAAGTTCATTATTTAAATCACTTAACTTAATACTAGAATTATTATCTTTATCTATATTCTTAGTAATCTTAATGCTACTTAGTAATCCAACGGTAGTATTATAATCATTATTAGTATCTTGAGCTGATAAAAAGTTTCCCAAAGAATATATTACTAAAGTATCATTAATATATGTTATAGGCATAATAACATGAGGATGAGTACCTATAATTATATCCACTCCTAAAGAAGACAAATAAGAAGCCATATCAATCTGATAATTAGTAGGATTATGAGTATATTCTACTCCAAAGTGCATTGCCACTATAAGTAAATCCACTTTATCCCTAACTCTTAAAATATCTTCCTTAACTATCTTCTTATATTCTTGATACTTAGTATCATTATCTGGATTATTACCAGTACAAGGCCATATATTTACTAAATACTCCTCTCCTTCAGGAACTTTAATACCATTAGTACCATAAGTATAATTAAGCATAGTATAAGTAATATTATTTACCTCTTTAATATTAACTTTATTTCTATCACTATTAGATAAATAACTACCAGAAGTTAATACATTACTCTTATTATTCCAATAATTAAGCGAATTAATAATAGCCTTCTTGCCTCTATCAAGAGTATGATTAGTAGCTAAACTCACTAAATTAAAGCCAGCATCTATTGTAGCATCACCAACTTCATATGGTGAATTAAAAGCTGGATATGAAGATACTCCTATTTCAGAACCACCAAGGATTGTCTCCTGATTATAATAAGCTAAATCATAGTTCTTAACAATATCTTTAATATAACTATACATAGACCTAAAATCATAACTACCATCACCCTTTTTAGCGGAATTATATAGTTTATCATTAATTAGATTATCTCCTGCCATAATAAGACTAATAGTACTACTACTATTATTATCTATATTTATTTTACTATCATTATTTATATTATTATTATTTGATAATTTATTATATCCAAAATATATACCCACTATTAATAATAACACTATAGTTATTTTAGGTAATATCTTCTTTTTTCTTTTTCTTTTCATATATACCTCACTATCCTACTCTAAGATTTTTCGTTACTAAACAAAATCTTTCACTTGAATTATTATTTTTTAAAAGGAAGACCATAGGCTTCCTTTTACATTGAAGGGCATTTTGCCTTCAATGATATATATTATCTTTTCTTAACTTTCTTTTTATTATTTGTATTATACATATTCTTTATTTCATTTATCTTCTTAGAAAATACTATTTCACCAGTAGTAGTATTAACTTTAGATAATTTAGCACTAAATATATCTCCTATTAATATTTTTTCACCATTTACTCCTACAATAGAATAACCATCTTTACACTGGTGGAAATATTCCTCATTATAATATAATCTTCCATATATCATATTATCAAGAGTAAGTACAGTTAAATATTTATCATTAACACTTGATACTATTACTTCATACTCTTCTTTTTCATTATCTTTAATATATTCAGCTTTTCTAATATTATCCACTTTATTTTCAGCCTTAATAGCTCTAAGTTCAGCATCAGTAGCAATTCTAGCAAGATATGGCATAACCTTTTCCCACTTTTCTCTAGTATAACTAACGCCATAACGAAGAGAATCTTTAACTACTCTTTCATTAATAGTATCAGATAATCTTCTTATAGGAGATGATCCTGTCCCGTAAGCATCTAGTCCTAGAGCATAATGACCAATACTTGTATGAGAATACTTTGCTTTAGCTTGACTCATAATGGCCATTTTATCATATATTACTTGTCCTTTAGAACCAGCATATGTTTTTTGTACTTCTCTTATATCGCTAGTAGTATAATCCTTCTTTTTACCTAGATTTATTTTATAACCTCTCTTTTTAAGTAAACCAATCCAACTATTTAATTTATCATCATTAGGACTATCATGGAATCTAGATATAAATGGTAGTTTATTTTTAAGAAGATAATCCGTTAAACATATATTATGAAGAAGCATTAAAAATTCTATTAACTCTTCAGCCTTGCCACATCTTCTCTCTTTAATATCCACTATTTGACTATGCTCTATAAAAAACTTAACTTCTGAAGAAGAGAACTCCAAGAAACCATCAGATATCATCTTATTTTTTACTTTCATAGAAGAAGCATACAAATCATCTAACAAAGAAGTATAATCCTCATAACCGTTTGCAATAATATTATCTTCCAAATATTTATTTACATCTTCATAAGTCATTCTTTTTCTATTATTTATTACAGCTTCATTAATTCTATAATTAATTACTCTGCCACTATTATCAATTTTAATACCCATAGACAAAGCATACCTGTCTTCACCTGGTACTAAAGAAGCTATACCATTAGATAACACTTCATGCATCATTGGATTGCAACACCCTGGAAAATATACCGAAATACCTCTTTTTAACGTTTCATCCCATATTGCACCTTTTTCCTTAATATATCTATTAGGATCCGCTATTTGGACATAAATAGTACCATTATGATATGAAACAGCATCATCAAAATCTTTAGTATCATCACCATCTATTGTTACTGACCTAATACCCCTTTGGTCTTTTAGACCATTTTTCTTATCTTCTTCTATTTGAGAAGAAGATACAAAGGTAGGTATATCCTTAACTTCTTCCATATATTTATCATTATAACTAGTAGGAAAACCATTAAGAGTTAACACTTCCTTCTCTAACATACCAATATCATCCTTATGGCCTAATACTTCTTTTACTTCATGACTTCTTCCATCTATCAATAGTTTTGTTCCAATAGGATATATATCATTTAATACAATATCATCTTTATCACTTATAGCAATATATTTATCCCCCTCATGTATTACCTCCGCTACAAAGTCATAATATTTTCTATCAATAATTTTAACCACTTTAACTACTCCCTTAACAGTAGTATAATCTACTAAAACAGTATCATCATTTTTAAGTTTCCTCTTATCTTTATATATAACTTCTAATTCTTCATCATTATCAAGTATAACAATTATCCCCCTTTTAGCAGTAATTTTAATAGTACCCCTCTTTAAACTAGTATTAATAACTAACATATATCTATCATTATTTTTATATACTATTCCTTCTTTTGTTAGTACTTCTAATGAACTAAGTACATCTTCTTCAGATATTTTAAGTATCTTAGCTATTTCTTTTGCTTTTAAATTATTATTTCTCTTATTACTTAGTAACTCTATAATGGCATTTTCCATTTCATTTCCCCCTACTTAGTTATATTTTTTTCGTTATATATCTCAAAATCAACCTCTGATTTTTCCTTATCTGCTCTTACAACTTTTACCGTAACTTTATCTCCAAAAGAATATTTTCTTTTGCTCTTCTTACCTATCAAAGCCATCATATCAGCATCAAAGATATAATAGTCTCCCTCTATACTCTCTTTCTTTACTAAACCTTCAACTGTATTTTCTAATTCTACAAAGAAGCCAAATTCCATTACCCCACTTATTATACCAGTATATATTTCCCCTATATGATCGGTCATATACTCAGCTTTTTTCATTTTATCTACATCACGTTCACAGTTTTGTGCTTCTTGTTCTCTAATAGATAAATGTTCACATTCTATAGGAAGAGCCTCTCTTCTCTCCTCTATTAACTTCTCACTATAATTATAGTTATAATCCTTAAGTAATCTATGTAAAATTAAGTCAGGATATCTTCTTATCGGAGAAGTAAAGTGACTATAACATCTACTACCAAGGCCAAAGTGGCCAATATTAACATCAGAATATACAGCTTTAGCTTGACTGCGTATTGCCATATCATGAAGGACTCTTACTTCAGGAGCATCTTCTAATTCTTTGAGAATATGTTGAAGATCCTTAGGAGTATCTATTTTATTCTTACCATTTACAGTATATCCATGTAATGATAAGAACTTTAAAAACTCTCCTAATCTTTTCTCATCCGGTTTATCATGAACACGATATATACCAGGTAAATTTCTATAATATATAGATGAAGCAACTGTTTCATTAGCAGCTATCATAAAGTTTTCAATTAGTTCTTCACCACTTCTTTGAACTCTAGCTTCAATTTGTATAGGGTGACATGCATCATCTACTTTAATCTTAGCTTCCGTACTCTCAAATTCAATATAACCACGTCTTATCATTTTGCTTCTTAATATCTTAGATAATTCATTCATCAAAAGTAATGTCTTTTCAAATGGTTTGTAATCACTACTAGTAGTATTCTCTTCTAATATCTTATTTACTTCTTCATAAGTCATTTTCTTTCTACTACGAATTATCGACTTAAATATATCATAACTTGTTATATCACCTTTTTCATCTATAATCATCTCACATGAGAAGGCAAACCTATCTTCATTCTCATTTAAAGAACATATACCATTAGATAATTTATGAGGAAGCATAGGAAGAACTCTGTCTACTAAGTATACACTAGTTCCCCTATCATAAGCCTCATCATCTAGTTTGGTACCTTCTTTTACATAATATGATACATCCGCAATATGTACACCTAACTTATAATTTCCATCATCTAGTTTAGATAATGATATAGCATCATCTATATCTTTAGTATCTGCTCCATCAATAGTAAATATCTCTCTATCTCTTAAATCTCTTCTATCAGTAGCTAGTTCTTTATTTATTTCTTCTTCTGTCAAATAAGAAGGAATATCATCTAACTCATCTATTACTTCATCACTAAAAGTTGGATAAAAATTATATTCATAGACAAAAGATAAAATATCTACTCCAACATCATTTTTATGACCAATAATCTTAGTTATCTTTCCTACTCTATTACCATCTTTTAAAGGTTCTACTACTACTTTATGACCTTCCACTGCACCATTTAAATTATCTTTTGGAATATATATATTAGAACCCCTTTTATCTGGTTTAACAAAATATTCACCATCAATTAATATTACTTCTCCTACTAGTGGATCATAATTCCTTTTTATTGTTTTAATTATCTTTCCTTCAGGTTTCAATTTATCTTTATTAATATATTCAAATAATACTAAATCATTATCAATTGCACCATTTATATTCTTCTCATTAATATAAACATCCTTTATACCTTCTCCTACTATAATAAAGCCAAAACCCTTATTATTAAGCGATAACCTTCCTTTAGATAAATGACTATCTTCTAAAAGTAGATATTTCTTCTTTTTCTCACTATAATACAAAATACCATCACTTACCATTTCATTTAACATATTCTCTAGACTTTTATACTCATCTATTGTAGTAAGTCCCAAAATATCATTTAACTGTATTATGGTAAGAGATGTATTCTCCCTTAGTTTCTCTATTATAATATCCTTCATACTAGCCCTCCTCTTTTTATACACAAAAAGACTTAAATTATGTTAAGTCTTAATTATAATGATATTATTAAACAAAGTACAAAGAAAAGTACTCCTAATATATAGGTAATTCTAGTTATAAATAATTCAAAACCTCTCTCTTTTCTTTCCGCAAATAAATCTGATGAACCACCACCTATTATTTGTGATGCACTTTCTGCTTTACCACTTTGTAATAATACTATTGCTATTAACAATATTGATATAATGATAACTGCTATTTCCATATTATCTTCCTTTCGTACACTATATATTATAACAAATATCTATTTCTTTGTAAATAATAAAATATCTCTTTTATTATCTTGTAACTCAAAAGAAAATACCATAGTATAAAAACTATGATATTTTAATATTGCATTCCCCAAATAACCAAATCTTTAGCCTCTTTGCCACATACTACACATTTATCATCTACTTTTTCATCACTAAATGGAATACATCTTGATTTAGTTCCCCTTATTTCTTTTATTTTATTTTCACACTCTTCACTTCCACACCACATAGCTTTTACAAAACCAGGATGCGCATTCATAATACTTGCAAACTCTTCCATATCCGTAGCAGTATATGTCATTTCTTCTCTTCTTCTTAAAGCCCTATCATACATATCCCTTTGAATATCAAGAAGAAGTAATTTAACATCATGAATAATATCAGTATTAGTAAATACTTGTAATTTTTCTCTAGTATCTCTTCTAACTAAAGTAACCATATTATTCTCTAAATCCCTCTTACCAATTTCAATACGTACTGGAATACCCTGAACTTCAGCTTCTGCAAATTTATATCCAGGACTTTTCTCACTATTATCAATATATGCATCAATATTCTCTTTCTTTAATTTATCTAAATAATCATTAGCTAAAGATAATACTTCTAAGTCATTACCAATAGGTATAATAACAACCTTAAAAGGAGCAATACGAGGAGGTAAAACAAGGCCATAATCATCAGAATGAACCATAATCAAAGCACCAATCATTCTAGTGGAACTTCCCCATGAAGTTTGATATGGATACTCTAACTTATTATCTCTAGAAGTATATTTTATATCATAAGCACGAGAAAACTTTTGCCCAAAAAAATGACTAGTAGCGGACTGCAGGGTAATACCATTATACATAAGTGCTTCTACAGTATATGTATACTCTGCTCCAGCAAACTTTTCCTTTTCTGTCTTTCTACCAACAATACTAGGAATAGCTAAATAATCATGAAAGAAATCATTATAAATATTTAACATTTGCAAAGTTTCCGTTTCAGCTTCTTCTTTTGTTTCATGAATAGTATGACCCTCTTGCCATAAAAACTCACGACTTCTAAGAAAAGGTCTAGTTTCCTTCTCCCATCTTAATACACTACACCATTGATTATATAATTTAGGTAAATCACGATAAGAAGAAATATTATTAGCATAATAATCACTAAATACTGTCTCAGAAGTAGGCCTAATACATAACCTCTCATCTAATTTCTTATTACCACCATAAGTAACCCAAGCAACTTCAGGAGCAAAACCTTCTACTAATTCTCCTTCTTTATTTAAAAGAGATTCAGGAATAAGCATTGGCATAGATACATTAACATGTCCAGTCTCTTTAAACTTACTATCTAATACACTTTGCATCTTCTCCCAAATAGCATAACCATTAGGTTCTATTACAATACAACCCTTAGTATTAGAATAGCAAGCCAATCTAGCGACTCTAACAACATCAGTATACCACTTAGCAAAATCTACATTTCTACTTGTAATCTGTTTATTTTGTTTATCATTCATATATAACACCTCATCACAATATATTTTATCACATAAATAAGAAAAGCACCATAGTAATTTATTTTCTTTTTATTTTTACTAATTTCCCAGTTTTAAAAAAATTAGCATCATAAATATTCCATATCATTCCTATATCTTCAAGCATTTTTATTCTATTACAGCTTAAAGTACCATTCTTATAGCCTACTCTTTGTCTAGAAATCCAAGATCCCAAACTATAACCATCATCGTCTTCCTCATATCCATTTACTGTTTTAAAACCTATTGGTACCTCTAAATTATGGTAATAATTATAATATACCAAAGCTAGATTATACCACTCTTCAAAACCTAAAGATTTATATTTATTCTCAAACCTCATACCTATTTCTTTCAAAAGAATTACTTCCTCTTCACTTATAGTACCACGTTTATATCCTCTTCTTTGATTTGCAATCCAAAAGCCTAAATTATAACCATCATCGTCTTCTTCATATCCATTTATTGTTTTATAATGCGTTGGTACTTCTAAATCATGATAATGATTATAGTAGGCTAAAGCTAGATTATACCACTCTTCAAAATTTAATGTCTTATTTTGAAAACGCATGCCCACATCTTCTAAAAGCTTTATTTTATCTAGAGATAATTTTCCTTTTTGATATAATCCTCTTTGCGTTATAACCCATAAGCCCAAACCATAACCATCACTATCATATTCATAACCATTTATCGTTTTAAAATTGTGTGGTACTTCTAAATCATGATAGTAATTATAATAAGTCCATGCTAAGGTATACCACTCTTCAAAACTTAATGTCTTATTTTGAAAACGCATGTCCACATCTTCTAAAAGCTTTATTTTATCTAGAGATAATTTACCATTTTTATATATTGTTCTTTGCCTTATAACCCATCTTCCCAAACCATAACCATCACTATCATATTCATAACCATTTATCGTTTTAAATAATGGTAACACTTCTAAATTATGATAATAATTATAATATACCAAAGCTAGATTATACCACTCATCAAAAGACAAAAATTTATGTTTATTATCAAATCTCATACCTATTTTTTTTAAAAGCTTTATTTTATATTCTGTTAAAGCACCTTTTTTGTATGCTCTTCTTTGATTTGTAATCCATACCCCTAAATTATAACCATCATCGTCTTTATCATAACCATTTATTGTTTTAAATGTTTGAGGCACTTCCAAATTATGATAATGTTCATAATATTTTTTAGCTAAGTTATAATTTGCCTTCCATGTACTTGAGTTTATTCTATCTCTTACTGTATAAGAAGTTATACAAAATACCCTCATATCAGGATGTGTATCAATAATAGTATCTATTCTACCTCCCCATACTGGCGATGAAAGATGATGAAGCTCATCTATTATTAAAAGATCTATATCAAAACTAGATAATTCTTCTCTAGATAAATTTATTAAACTTTGATATGTTCTAAATCTCAAGTTAGGAAAATCTCTATTTATATCTAAATATGGATTATCTTTAGAAGATGATATGTATAATATTTTTTTATCTTTATATTTAAAAGCCAATCTTAATGCCATATAACTTTTTTCTATCTCTAAAGTCTTTATAATAACTACTTTATCTTCACTATTATTAGAAGCATCAAGTACACTATCAAATGCCATTATATTATGATTATATAGATTTAATATATTATTTATATCTTTTTCCATCTCATTGCCTCTTTTCTTTTTATCTTTTTCTCTTTACTTCTTCCGATTCATATAAAACATCAGTATTATATACTCTCCATACCATTCCTATATCTTCAAGCATTCTTATTTTATCTTCATCTAATTTACCGTTTTTGTATAACTTTCTTTGAGTTGAAATCCAAAATCCTAAATTATAACCATCCTCATCTGCTTCACAACCATTTAACGTTTTGAAATTGTATGAGACTTCTAAATCATGATAATAATCATAATATTTTGAAGCTAAATCATACCACTTATCAAAACTCAATATCTTATTTTCAAAACGCATACCTATTTCTTTTAAGGCTATTACTTTTTCTTCAGTTAAAGTACCTTTTTTGTATGCCATTCTTTGATTTTCAATCCATTTTCCTAAATTATAACCATTTTCATCTTTTTCATAGCCATTTGTTGTTTTGAAACTTTTCGGTACTTCTAAATCATGATAATAATCATAATATTTTGAAGCTAAATCATACCACTTATCAAAACTCAATATCTTATTTTCAAAACGCATGCCTATTTCTTTTAAGGCTATTACTTCCTCTTCAGTTAAAGTACCTTTTTTATATGTCCTTCTTTGATTTTCAATCCATACTCCTAAATTATAACCATTTTCATCTTCTTCATATCCATTTATTGTTTTAAACTTTAATGGTACTTCTAAATCATGATAATACTCATAATATTTTGAAGCTAAGT
>CAKPSW010000011.1 GCA_934183705.1 uncultured Bacilli bacterium
TCACCCGTAAATTACAGGTTACAATCCTCTAATTAGAAACAATTTATAAACTGTCCAACTTTTGGGGTTCAGTTCAATTTAGCTATATCTTTTTTTTCTAATTTGTTGTATAATTAATAACTGGTGATATATATGACAAAATATTTAGATTTAAAAAAAGACTATCAGAAAGAAGATTTAACAATAGCTGCAGAAAATATAAAAAAAGGAAACCTAGTATTATTTCCTACTGAAACAGTCTATGGTATAGGAGCAAATGGTTTAAATTCAGATGCCGTAGAAAAAATATTTAAAGCTAAAGGTAGAGCTAGTGATAACCCATTAATATTACATGTTTCGAGTATAAAAATGGTAGATAGTATAGCTAAAGACATAACACCATTAGAAAGAAAATTAATAGAAGTATTTTTCCCAGGACCTCTAACAATAATACTAAAAAGACGTGATAATGTTCCTGATATAGTAACAGCATCATTAGATACAGTAGGCATAAGAATGCCCTCAAACAAAATAGCTCATGATTTAATAGAATTATCCTCTGTTCCAATTGCCGCTCCTAGTGCTAATATATCATCTCGTCCAAGTGGTACTAATATAGACGATATATTTGATGAATTAAATAATAAAGTTGATTATATTATCGATGGTGGCGATACCGATATCGGACTTGAATCAACAGTAATAAGAGTAATAAATAATACCATCCATATACTAAGACCAGGTAAAATAACAAAAAAAGAACTAGAAAAATATGCCAAAGTAGAAATAGATTCTCACGTTTTAGGAGATATAAAAAATAACGAAAAAGTATTATCTCCAGGTATGAAATACAAACACTATGCCCCAAATACAAAATGTATATTAGTATATAGTGATGATAAAGAAAAAATGTATAGTAAGATAAAATCACTAGAAGACTCAAATACTATTGTAATATGTAATAGCAGTAACATATCTAAATACAAAAAAGCTATTCCATATGGTTATACCGAAGAAGAAATATCTCATAATATATTCAGAATATTAAGAGAAATAGATAAGAAAGATGCATCATTAGTATTAATAGAAGGCGTAAAAGAAGAAGACTTAGGACTAGCTATAATGAATAGATTAATACGTGCTTGCTCTCATAATTATATAAAATTATAAAAGCTAAACTATTTTAATAACAAAAATAACCTCATTTTCATATTCTATTATGAAGGAGGAATAAAAATGTTAAACCCCCAAAATAAAAATAAATGCTTAAAAGATATTTGCAATTGCACTCCTGTAATAATAGGTCCAACCGGCCCAACCGGCCCCCAAGGACCAACTACTATTACAATAGGAACAACAACAACTACTGAACCAGAAACAAGTGCCAAGGTTGTAAATTCAGGAACAAAAGAAAACGTTATTTTAAATTTTAATATTCCAAGAGGAAATATAGGCCCAACCGGTCCAAGAGGAATATCTGATACAATAAAAATAAGAAATACTACTACTGCAGAAGCAGGAACAGACGCTCAAGTAATTGATAATCAAATAGAAAATAATCACACTCTCGATTTTATTATTCCTAGAGGCCCAACCGGCCCCGCTGGACCATCACTATTAAAAAGTTCATATATCGTAACTTATAATGACAACACAAAAGAAGATGGTATTAGCGTTGCTTCAGGAGAAAGAATACCATTAGGTAGAATAGAATTAGATGCCACTAACCTAGTAAAACTAAATAAAGAAGATAAAACAATAAGTTTTAGCACAATAGGATATTACAAAATATTTTTTACCATATCAGCATATCCCAAAGTAAATACTCCTGATTTTGATCCAACCAAAGATATAGTATCAGTAGGCTTTAGATTAACAAATACTGATGACGTTTATGTTGGTGTTGGCCAGTGGGTATTTAATGGCGAAGCAGTAGAACTAGTAGCACAAGGAATAATATCAGTACCAAATCCAAATGACAAATATGAATTAGTAAATCTAAGTAAAGAAACAATATATCTAAATACACCGGATATAAAGAATATAGCCTCTATTTCTTATTTTAGTAATCCATTAGTAACAATGGTAATAGAATATTTAGGAAGACAAGGATTATAAATGAATAAATATAAAGTATGTGTATATGCCATTAGTAAAAATGAAGAAAAATTTGTAGATAGATGGTATAACTCTATGAAAGAGGCCGATGCCATATATGTATTAGATACCGGTTCAGAAGATAATACAGTTAAATTACTTAAAGAAAGAGGAGTAATAACTCATAAAAAGAAAATAGTTCCGTGGCGTTTTGATGTAGCTAGAAACAAGTCATTAGACTTAATTCCAGAAGATTATGATATTTGTGTATGTACAGATTTAGATGAAATATTAGAAAAAGGATGGCGTAAGTCACTAGAGGAACATTGGCAAAATACAACTACCAGATGTAGATACAATTATAATTGGAGTTTAGATAAAAATAACAAACCATTAGTAAACTTTTATACCGATAAAATACATAAAAGAAAAGGGTATAAATGGATTTACCCCGTTCACGAAGTATTATCATATGATGGTACTGAAACTATACTTACAATAGATGATATAACATTAAATCACTATCCAGATATAAAAAAATCAAGAAGCAGTTATTTACCATTATTAGAATTATCAGTAAAAGAAAATCCAAATAATGATCGTAATATACATTATCTAGGAAGAGAATATATGTACCATCAAAAGTGGAATGAGTGCATAGATACTCTAATAAAACACTTATCACTACCTAGTGCCATATGGAAAGATGAAAGAGCAGCCTCTATGAGATATATAGCAAGAGCATATAAAAATTTAAATAGAATAGAAGAAGCACGTATGTGGTTAAATAAAGCTATTAAAGAAGCACCATATTTAAGAGATGCTTATGTAGAAAGAGCAATACTAGAATACGAAAAACAAAATTGGAAAGAAGTAGAATCATATCTACTAAGAGCATTAAAAATAACTACTCATGAAAAAACATATATAAACGAAGCTTTTAGTTGGGATAATACAATCTATGATTTATTATCAATAAGTCTTTACAACATAGGAAAGTATCAAGAAAGCTTATACTATATAAATAAAGCTATTAAAATGAATCCAAACGATAATAGATTACAACAAAATAAAAGAATAATAGAGGGAAATATATAATCCCTCTTTTATTAATGCCAAAAAAGTTGTATAATAATAAAGTAGTAATAAATAAAGAGTGGTGAAGTAATGACAAAAAAGAAGAAAAGAAAAATAAAAAAATATATAAAAATATTACTGTTACTATGTATAATTATCCCAGTGCTAATATATATAAGCAATACTCCTAAAGATACTGATAATATCACTTCAGATATTGATACTAAAGAGAAAAAAGAAGATAAAAAAGAAGAAGTAGATTATGATAGTTTAGATACTTTAGGTAAATTAGAATATCTAAGTACTAAAGATAAAAGAATTAATAAAATAATAGATAATTATAAAGAATATCCAGAAATATTATTACAAATGTTAACAAGAAATAGTGATATGACTAGTTATATGCTTGATTATCCCGAAAAAAAAGGAAACGTATATAAAGATAATATCGGTAAAGTTCAAAAAGGCAAATTCCCTTTGCTATTACAATATGATAAAAATTGGGGTTATGGTATATATGGTGATAACGTTCTAGCAATAAATGGATGCGGTCCGACAGTATTATCTATGGTAGTAGCGGGACTAACGGGAAGAAATGATATCACACCATATACCATAGCAGAATATTCTAGTGAAAATGGTTATTATCAAAGCGAGTGGGGTACAAGCTGGAGTCTCATGACTGAAGGTATAAAAAACTTTGGAGTAGTAGGCACCAATATAGAACTTAGCAAAGAAAATATTTTTTCAGAATTAGAAAAAGGACATCCAATAGTATGCAGTATGCGACCAGGAGATTTTACCACTATTGGCCATTTCATTTTACTAACAGGTATTAAAGATGGAAAAATAACAGTAAATGATCCAAATAGTAAAGAACGTAGTAACAAATTATGGGATTACGAAACACTTGAATATCAAATAAAAAGTTCATGGTCATTTACCTCATTATAGATAAATAAAAATCGAACTATCATTAGTTCGATTTAATTTAATATTGGAGCGATTGGTTAAGTTATTTACAACTTATTATTAGCCTTATTATTAAACCGATTATGTAGTAATGGGTCTATTTTGAGTGCTATTTAATAAAAGAAAAATAAAATAAGTAATTCAATAGAGTCAATACTACATTAATCGATGTTAATTCATCGATTTTTTACATAGGTAATTCTTGCTTATTATTTACCTTATTTTCAATATATTCAAGATTATTAAATGATTTATTATTCTTTAATAGTTCCATTTGTTTTCTTGCAATATTATTTAATCTAACAAGTCTTTCATTTTGTGGAATTTTCATTTCAATTAATTCAGCATTAATATTTTCTAAATTATTTAATATAACTAAATGAAGTAAATCAGTATAATCTCTAATATTTCCTTTATCAGCTATTTCGGGATTACTTTCTCGCCACTCTTTAGCAGTTATACCAAATAATGCTACATTTAAAACATCAGCTTCCTCAGCATATACAAATTTCTTTTGTTTTTCGGTTAAAGTAGGAACAATTATACTTTTAATAGCATCAGTATGAACTACATAACTAACTTTTGCTAAAACTCTATTAGCATGCCAATCAATTTTATTTTGGTATGCTTCATTTTTCTTTAATCTTTCAAATTCAGTAATTAAATAAAGTTTAAATTCAGGAGAAAGCCAACTAGCAAATTCAAAAGCAATGTCAGAATGAGCGAATGTTCCTTGACTATATTTACCACTACTTGGAACTATACCAATAGCATTAAATTTTTCTTTCCATCTTTTAGGAGTCATAGTAAATCTGTTATATGGAACTTCTTCAGTTTTAATTACGTGGGATTCCACGGAATTAAAATTAGGATTGTTTATCTCTTCCCATAAAGAATAAAATTCAAATGAATTTTTATTTGACATCCAGTTTCTTATAACACCAGATGGATCTTCTTTATTTACATATTTAGCTAAATCAGTAAGTGAAATATATTCTTTATTATCAATTCTCATAACATTAACTTTTTGTTCTTTAACAATTATTTCAGTTTTAATATTTTCTTTATTCATAATTCACATCCTTTCTATCTTTTGAATAAAGTTTCTTAATTAATTATTTTACCACATATTTTATGTTATAGCGATAAGACATCATCTTTTTCTTCATCTTTTTTATCAGTATAAAAATCTTCAGCAGATTCATCTATTTCTTGATTTATATATTTAGTTGCTTTTTCTATTTCTTTTTTACTAAACAGATTAAATCCTTTACTTCTTCTTTCTTCTTTTCTTTTTACTTCAGGATCATATTGTTTTTTAAAATATTTTAAATCTAAACTACTATAATTAAATAAATGATCAACTATTGTTTTAATGAATTCTGGAAGTTTTTGAAAACTAAAAATCGCACTCCCCTAGAATTAAATCGTGAGTTAGATTTTTCATTTTTTGCTTTCAAAAGCATTTACTTTTGTGCTTACATATGGTATATTATGGCGATAATATGATTATTTCTAAAGGAAGAGGATATGCATATGGTATAGAGTACCACACGCGTATTCTGTACTAAATATCGCACGAAAATATTACCTACTATTGTAAAAAGATTAAAAGGTACGAGTGCAAGACTATTATTTAAATTATATCCAGAATTAAAAAAAATTATATAGTGGTCATATGTGGAATCCTTCTTATTTTGCTATTACTGTTAGTGACACACTAGAAGATGATATTAAAGAATATATTTCTAATCAGAGGAAGTAGGTGTTATTTATGGAGTATACTTATAGTTTTAGGATTTATCCTAATGAAGAACAAATTGTTTTAATTGCCAAAACTTTTGGGTGCTCTAGATTTATCTATAATTATTTTTTAGACTATTCTAATAATAATGGCTATAGCTCAAAGTATACAAATAATAACATATGTAATAGAGAGTTAAAAGCATTATATCCTTGGCTTAGGGAAGTAGATAAGTTTGCTATTACTAATACTATTTATAATTTAGATAATGCTTATAAAAGATATATGAATAAATTAGGTAATAAGCCTAGATTTAAAAAGAAGAACAAAGGAGAATCTTATCAAACTAATTATACTAATAATAATATAGAAGTGTTAGATAATTACATTAAATTACCTAAACTAGGCAAAGTACCCACTAAAGTACATAGAAAAGTAGAAGGTACTATTATTAATGCTACAATAAAAAAATATAGTAATAATAAATATAAAGTAATGATATTAGTTAGAAAAGAAATTAAAAAGTTAGAAACTAATAGTTACATAGTAGGAATAGATATGGGAGTTAGTAATTTTGTTCATGATAGTTCTAATAACATATATAATGCTCCTAAAGAATTAATGAATACTTATGATAAAATAGGTAGATTACAAAAAAGTCTTTCTTTAAAAAAGAAAGGGAGTAATAATTATAAAAAAATAGAAAATAAGATTAATAAACTATATGATAAATGTAATAATGTTAGAAATGATTTCTTACATAAATTAAGTACTAGTATTATAAACGAAAACCAAGTTATAGTAGTAGAAGATTTAAATGTTAAAGAAATGTTTCAAAATAAGAATATAGCCAAAGTACTTGGAGATATATCTATATCTAAGTTTATTAATATGTTAGAATATAAAGCAAGATGGTATGGAAGAAAATTAATAAAGGTTGGTAGATATTATCCATCTAGTCAGTTATGTAATAACTGTGGCTATCAAAACAAAAAAACTAACTATTTCTAGTTAGCATTTATTATTTAAACTCGAAAAGTTCGAGTTTCCTATCAATCTGGAGGACCCAGTCGGATTTGAACCAACGCTCAGGGAGTTGCAGTCCCATGCCTTACCACTTGGCTATGAGTCCATCGGTGATTAAATTATATCAAATATTACTTGTAATTTCAATATATTTTATGCGAAAAAGTAAAAAAGTTATTAAAAAGTGATGAAATATTTATAAAGATATAGTATAATATGTTTATCATTTTTGAAGGGGTGATATATGTGGAAAGACTACAAAAGAAAATTGCATCTTTAGGATATTGTTCTAGAAGACATGCTGAAGAGTTAATAACTAAAGGTTTAGTAGAGGTAAATGGCGAAGTAGTAACTAAGCTTGGTAGCACTGTCAAACCTGGTGATGTTATTATAGTGGAAGGCAATATTTTAGATAATAACAAATCGTATGAATACTATTTACTTAATAAACCAAAAGGCGTTGTTACTACCACTAATGACGATAAAGATAGAACTACAGTAATTGATCTTATAGATACAACATCAAGAATTTATCCTGTAGGTAGACTTGATTATGATACTTCAGGAATACTACTACTTACTAACGATGGCAACCTTGCAAATTTACTTATGCGACCAGACTCATTAGTTGATAAAAAATATGTTGTTAAAGTTAAAGGAGAAGTTCACATCTCTGATGTTCAAAAACTTAGAAACGGCATCTATATAGATGGAATCAAAACTAAGAAAGCTAAAGTTAAACTAAAAAGTGTAGATAAAAAGAAATCTACTTCAATACTTGAGATTACTATTCATGAAGGAAAAAATCATCAAATAAAAAAAATGTTCTCATCCCTTGGCTATGAAGTTATTAAACTAAGAAGAGAAGAGTATGCCAATCTAAACTTAAAAGGACTAAGACCTGGTGAATATCGACCTTTATCTGTTAAAGAAGTAAAAGTACTATATAGTCTTTGCAAGAAATAATTATTTTAGGGGGTTTTATGAAGTACAAAATAATAGAAGATAGTACCGCTAATTGCTGGCATCGTAATGATGAAGTAACTATCATTTCAGTAAGTGATTTTAACATTTTAATAAATGATAATCCAAAAGATATATTAATTAATCTTCTTAAAGAAAATGAAATTTTAAGTCTTTTTAAATGTTCTTATTCCACTTTAAAAGCATTAGCGGATATTATAATAAATAATAGAGATACTAATGACATTATAGACATCTTAAATAAAAATAATGTACCTTATTTTTCCTTTTATATCTGTGCTATTAATACCTATAGAAAAAGATATAAATATCTATTAGAATTATATACTTCAAAAGATATAATTATAAGTTATAATGAAAATAGTATTGAAGGAGCTATTAAATTAGCTAAATATTTGAAAGGCAATGTTATTTTAGAAAATACTAATATTGCACTTACAGAATATAAAGATATTTTAAATAAATATTTTTTAAGTGATATGAATAGAAGTGATATAAGTTTTTATTATCAAGAAAACAATAAACCAATTAGCATGATAGAACTTTATAATACATCTATAATGGTGGATAATATTGTCTCTAAAGTTCGCAGTACTAATTTATCTCCAATAGAAAGTATAATGTATATATATGATAACATTAAAAAAAGAATATATAAAAAAGATGAAGAGGACTATCATAACTCTTCAGATGTTAATTTAGTTCTTACTGGAGATGCTATTGTGTGTTCTGGATATTCTAATGTATTTAATGCTATTTTAAGATGTATAGGTATTTCCGCTATGCCTCTTATTAGTACTACCGCTAATCATCAAAGAAGTATTATCTATATCCGCGATGATAAATATAATATTGATGGAGTATATGTATTTGATCCAACTTGGGATCGAAAGAGAGATAGTAGGGATAATAATTATATAAATAAATATAATTATTTCGCTATGCCATTGTCTCTTTCTAACAGGAGTGCCCCTGATGATTTTTCTAAAGCGCTTTCACTTTCTTTTGATGATATTATGAAATGTAATGAAGATATTGTTAATGATGAAAGTATTAAAACAATGGATATGGTTAATAAGATTTTTGAGTTTATTATGAATAGGAGTTTTACGACTATTGAAAGTGAGAGCTTTAATGGTTTGTCGGGAAATAAAATTGTAGATAAATTAAGTGAAGCACATGCATTTGTTTTATCTAAATTTGATACTTGTTTTTTGGATGAAAAGGTATTTGCTAGGATATTATATAATACTAGAAAGGCTCAGTTTGAACATGGAGCTATTTCTACTTTAGATATCAGAGAAGTTAAAAGAACTGTAATTGATAGATATGAAAGATTTAAAATTTCAGAACTTATGTTTCGTAATTTGAATATGGAAGAGATTAGGCTTAGACTTCTAATATATAAAATAGAACTAGTTGAAATTCTTGATAGGTACTTTAATATAATTCTATTTAAAGATATTCCGCTTAATAGAGGATTATCAAGAGGTAATCATAAAACTTTAAAAAAGAAAATTTATCATCTTGACAACTAAAAAAAAATAGCATATAATATCTATGTGTTAAAGCAAAAGAAAGAGACGGTATAGTAAAATAATTATAGAGAGCTAATGTTTGGTGGAAATTAGTATGATGGTTACTATATAGATCACTCTGGATGTGTTTTTCTGAACATTTAGGAAAAGCCGGGAATAATCCCGTTATCAATAATGAGAGCACTTATGTGAAGTAAGGTGGTACCGCGGTATATATCGTCCTTACAAATATAAGTGCTTTTTAATTTAAAGGAGGAGAAAAAAATGAACTATAAAGAAACACTATTAATGCCTGAAACAAGTTTTCAGATGAGAGGAAATTTACCAGAAAATGAAAAAATACAAAGAGAAAAATGGGAAGAAATGAATTTATATGACAAAGTAAGAGAAAAAAACAAAGGCAAAACCCCATTTATTCTACACGATGGACCACCATATGCTAATGGAGATATTCATATCGGTCACGCAATGAATAAAATCCTAAAAGACTTTATCAATAGATATAAAATGATGAGTGGCTACGATATGATATATATTCCAGGATGGGATACTCATGGTCTTCCAATTGAACAAGCCGTAACTAATAGTGGTATTGATAGAAAAAGTATGAGTAAAGCTGATTTTAGAGCTTTATGCGAAAAATATGCATATGAACAAATAGAAAAACAAATGAAAGGTTTTAAAGACTTAAATGTCTTAGCGGATTGGGCTCATCCATATATCACATTACAAAAAGAAATGGAAGCAAGACAAATTGAAGTATTTGCTACAATGGCAAAAAAAGGTTTAATATTCAAAGGCTTAAAACCAGTATATTGGAGTCCGTCATCAGAATCCGCTCTTGCCGAAGCAGAAATAGAATATCATGACCGAAAAGATCCATCTATATATGTAGCATTTCCAGTAGTAGAAGGTAATGATATAGCAAAAGAAGGAGATAATCTAGTAATATGGACTACTACTCCTTGGACACTTCCATGTAACACTGGTATTGCAGTTAGTAAAAGATTTGATTATGCCAAAGTATTAGTGGGTGATAAGTATTATATTGTGGCAAATGAACTACTAGATAGTCTAGCAAAAGAATTTGGCTGGGAAGATTATAAAGTAGAAAAAGTCTTCACAGGAGACAAAATAACAGGTATTAAATATAAACACGTATTCATGGATAGAATAGCACCAGTAGTAGAAGGCTTTCATGTAACACTAGATGCTGGTACTGGACTAGTTCATATGGCCCCTATGTATGGAGCAGATGACTTTATCATAGGAAAAGAAAATAACTTAGAAATGATAAATGGTATTGATGATCAAGGAGTATTAAATGAATATTCAGGTGAATTTAGTGGTTTATTCTTTGAAGATGCTAACAAAGCCATAACTACAAAACTAGATGAACTAGGAGTGCTACTTAAACTAAAATTTATAACACACTCATACCCACATGATTGGAGGACTAAGAAACCAGTTATCTTTAGAGCTACTAAACAATGGTTCTGTAGTATTGATAAAATAAGAGATGATCTTCTAAATGAACTTGAAAATAACGTTAAGTTCCATACCGAATGGGGCAAAAAAAGATTATATAATATGATTCATGATAGAGGAGACTGGTGTATTTCCAGACAAAGAGTATGGGGAGTACCTATTCCTATCTTCTATAATGAAGATGGTAGTGAAATCATAGATTACGATATTATGATGCATGTAGCAGATTTGTTTAGAGAATATGGTTCTAATATATGGTTTGAAAGAGAAGCTAAAGACTTATTACCAGAAGGCTATACAAACTCTGCTAGTCCAAATGGTAACTTTACCAAAGAAGAAGATATCATGGATGTATGGTTTGATTCTGGTTCTACTTGGAATGGACTCTTAATAGAACAAGGCTTGCCATATCCATCAGATGTATATTTAGAAGGCTCAGATCAATATAGAGGATGGTTCAATAGCTCACTAATTTGTGGTGTAGCAGTAACTGGCAAGGCTCCTTATAAAGAATTAGTATCTCATGGATTTACATTAGATGGTAAAGGCAATAAAATGAGTAAAAGCCTAGGCAATGTAATAGTACCTGCAGATATGATAAGACTACATGGAGCAGATATATTAAGATTATGGGTAGCATCAACAGATTACACTGAAGATGTAAGAATAAGTGATGAACTAATTAAACAAGTAAAAGAAAGTTATCGTAAGATAAGAAACACATATAAATTTATGCTTGGTAATCTAAAAGATTTTGATCCATTAAAAGATAGTATTAAATACGAAGATATGCCATATTATGACAAATATATGATGAACGAACTTAATATATTTACCAAAAATGTACTAGATGAATATGAAGGATATAATTTCCAAAATGTATATAAATTAGTCAATAACTTTGTATCATTTACTTTATCTAATTTCTATTTAGACTTCACTAAAGATATCTTATATATAGAGAAAGCAAATTCAAGAAAAAGAAGAAGTGTTCAAACAGTACTATATAATATTTTAAATAATGAAGTAAGATTACTTGCACCAATACTTCCATATACAAGTGAAGAAGTATATACCTTATTACCACATACTGAAGAATCAGTACATCTAACTGATATGCCAGAAGTAGTAACATACTCTGATAGCACTGAAGTATTAGAATTATTTAAACTATTCTTTGAGCTTAAAGAAAAAGTAAATAAAAAACTAGAGGAAGCAAGAGAAGAAAAAATAATTGGTTCCGCTCTTGAAGCAGTAGTAAAGATAAATTTAGATCCAAAATATAACGAAGTAAAAGAAAAATTATCTTCTTATTTACATCAGTTATTAATTGTATCAAAAGTAGAATATACTACTAGTGGTGAAGAAGTACTAGTAGAGAAGAGTACTGGCAAGAAATGTAATAGATGTTGGAACTATGTTGACAATTTAAAGGGTGATATCTGTGATAGATGTCATGATATTCTAAATAATTAGCACCAAACGAAAGGCAGTAAATACTGCTTTTCTTTATGTCGTTTTATTTGCTCCTTCAGCCAGTAGTCTTCCGGAGTATGATAGAGCCTAATGTCTCTATCATAAAAAAATATACTGTAAAATTATTGTAAAGACTATTGCAAATATTTAATATATATTATATTCTTATAATATAAGGGAGTGTGATAATAGTGATTTATCCATCAATAGACAAAATATTAAATATTGTTGATTCTAAGTATGCATTAGTTTATGTTGTCTCTGAAAGGGCAAAACAAATGGCTAAAACAGGATACTATCAAAAGCCAATAAAAGAATATAAAAGTGAAAAGGATATTGGTAGAGCCCTAGAAGAAGTATATGATGGACTTATTCATGTAGAGAGAGGTTAAACCTCTTTTTTTGTTATATATCTATAATTTCTTCATATATATTATTATGGAGAAAGGAATGATAAAATAATTATGGAAACAATAAAAGTTTCATCGAAGTCTAATCCTAACTCAGTAGCAGGAGCGCTTGCTAATGTATTTAGAGAAAAAGGAATAGTAGAAGTACAAGCAATTGGTGCAGGAGCATTAAATCAAGCCATAAAAGGTATAGCTATAGCAAGAGGATTTGTAGCACCATCCGGTAAGAATTTAGTTTGTACTCCAGCATTTATAGATGTCAATATTGATGGAGATGAAAGAACTGCAATTAAACTTATAGTAGAGGCTAAATAGCCTCTTTAAAAATATACAATATTAGCAATTGATATTGACAATTGCTAATAAAGTGCTATAATTATACTTGTAGGAGATGGTGATATGAAAAAAAGACAATTTAAAACAGAAAGTAAAAAAGTATTAGATATAATGATAAATTCAATTTATACCAATAAAGAAATATTTTTAAGAGAATTAATATCTAATGCTAGTGATGCAATAGATAAACTACATTATTTATCCCTTACTGATAAAAATATTAAGGTTAATAATGATAATTTATGCATAAAAATAGATACTGATATTGAAAAAAGAGAACTTATTATTACTGATAATGGAATAGGTATGACTGAGGAAGAATTAGAAAATAACCTAGGTACTATTGCCCAGTCTGGTTCATTACGTTTTAAAGAAGAAAATTCTTGCCAAAATGATGCCAATATAATAGGTCAATTTGGAGTTGGATTTTATTCCGCCTTTATGGTAAGTGATAGAGTAATAGTAGAGTCAAAATCTTATAAAGAAGATAAAGCATATATTTGGGAAAGCGATGGTAGTAGTGGTTATACAATATCATCTTCTGATAAGAAAGATAATGGTACTAAAATAACTCTTCATATTAAAGAAGATACAGAAGATTATAAATATAGTGATTTTCTTACTGAATATAAGATAAGAGAAATAGTACGTAAATATTCAGAATATATAAGTTATCCAATAAAAATGGAAGTATCCAATACAAGAAAAAAAGAAGATAGTGATGAATATGAAACATATAAAGAATTAACTACTTTAAATAGTATAGTACCAATATGGAAGAAAAACAAAAAAGATATTAAAAATGAAGAATATAATAACTTTTATAGTGATAAATTCTATGACTATAGTGAACCACTAAAAACAATTCATTTTAATGTTGAAGGAAATGTAACATATACTGCTATGTTATTTATACCAAGTCATGCTCCATATAATTACTATAGTAAAGAGTATGAAAAAGGTCTGCAATTATATACTAATGGTGTATTAATAATGGATAGATGCAGTGATTTATTACCTGATTATTATAGCTTTGTAAGAGGTGTAGTAGATACTGAGGACATACCACTTAATATTTCAAGAGAAACTCTTCAAGATAATAAAAATATTCCTCTTATTGCTAAAAGTATTGAAAGCAAAATAAAAAAAGAACTTCTAACAATGTTAAAAGATAATCGTGAAGAATACGAAAAATTCTATAAAGCTTTTGGTATGCAAATTAAATTTGGTATATATAATGATTATGGAATTAATAAAGATAAACTTGTCGACTTACTTATGTTTTATTCTGCTAAAGAGAAGAAGTATATTACTCTAAGTGAATACGTAAGTAAATTAAAGAAAGGTGAAGATAATATTTATTATGCCTGTGGAGAGAGTATATCTAAAATTGATATGTTACCACAAGTAGAAATATTTAAGGATAAAGGTTATGATATACTTTATTTAACAGAATATATAGATGAATTTGCTATTATGGCCCTAGGAGAATATGAAGGTAAAAAGTTTGTTAATACATCTTCTATTGATACAGATCCTAGTACAGAAAAAGAAAAAGAAGAAATAAAAAAAGAAAATGATGATAATACTTCTATGCTTAAAGAAATGAAAGAAATTCTAGGAGATAATGTTAGTGAAGTAAAATTTACTAATAGACTTCTTAAACATCCAGTATGTCTAAATACTAGCGGAGATATTTCTACTTCTATGGAAAAAGTTATTAATGCTATGCCTACCGAAGAGAAGATAACTGCTAAAGAGGTACTTCTAATTAATGTTAATCATAGTATTAGTAACAAACTAAAAGAATTATATAAAAGTAATAAAGAAGAGTTCAGTAAATATACTAAAGTTATATATTGTGAAGCTAGATTAATAGAAGGACTTTCTATTGAAAATCCTGCTGAATTTACATCTCTAGTATGTGAATTAATCTCTAAATAACAAAAAGTCAAAAGTATTTTTGACTTTTTTCTATATATATGATAAAATACGTAAGTATGAGGGAGGATATATGGCTTATTACTTAATGATATCTAATAAAGAAGAATATAGAAATATAGATGTAACAAAATTAGATACCTTTACTAAAACATCTAAATTCAAAGGAGCTAGTTATAGTTTATCAGAAATAGATGCTTTTACTATGAAATATAAAGATGAAATAGAATTAAAAAAAGATTTATATGAAAATGGTATTATAAATATTGATGAAATATGTAAAGATATAACTATCAGAAGAAAAGAAAAAGATAAATATATTAAAGTTAAATATGGACTTGCCTATAAAGGACGTACTAAGTATTTCGATCAATTATATTTAAGAAGTACTATCTTAAGCAAACAAGAAGATTATGATTTTCTTACAAAACTTTCATCTTATTATCGTAATAGTTATGTTAATAATACTAATGTAAATATCATATCTTTTATAGTTTATAATAGATCTAGTGACGAAGTAGATAAAGTATTAAATGACTTTCTAGAAAGAGAACTATATAGATACGATACTTCTAGTGGTAAGTATAAATTTAATTATAAAGGACTTCATGATTTAGCAATGTTTGTATATAATTATGATGCTAGTAAAGCATATGAAACTTTAGGTTATAATAAAACTACTATAAATGATGAAAGAAGAGAAAGACTCTTAGAATTAAAAAAATCATTAACAAGTTCGGCAAAAAGTAAGAAAAAAATAAAAAAATATCCCCAAAATGAAGATACTTATGGTCAAATGTCACTCTTTGACCATAAGTAATATACCCTAAAAGAACTACTTAAAGTTCTTTTTTTGTAACTTTTACTCTAGGCACGCATATAATTTAGTGGGTGATATTATGACAAATATCGATAATTTTAAGTCGTTTGTTAAAAAAAATCCACATCTTGTTACTTATATAAAAAATAAAACTAAATCATGGCAAGACTTCTATGAACTATATGATTTGTATGGCGAAGATGAGAATATATGGAAAGAATATTTAAAAGTAAATAAAAGTGAGAATAAGGAAGATACATCTAAAAATAAAAAAGGAAGTAGCCTCTCTAATATTATGAAGATAGCTGAGAATATAGATGCTAATAAACTACAAGATAGTATAACATCTATTCAAAAAGCCATAGGCCTTTTTGGTGATATGCTAATAAAAGACGATAAAACACCAAATAAAGACTATACTCCTAGACCAATATATAAGAAGTTTGATGATTAATGACTGTTGAACTTCAAATAAAAATTGCAAGTGATCCAAGACAAGTATCATTTCTTCGTGAGAATCCCATTTGGTATAAAAGACTAAATCGAAATCCTTATTTATATAAAGAATTTATTAGTGATATGAAAGATAAATACAAACTTAATCCTAGTGATAAATTAAATAAAATGTTAAATAATATAAAAATGCTTCAAACCTTTTTAGATGTACTAAAATAAAAAATCTAAGACTCTAATTTTTAAATCTTAGATTTTCATTTGATATATTAAATAACATTCCTATAAGTATCATATATGATAATAAAGAAGAACCACCATAAGATATAAAAGGAAGTGTTATTCCCATAATTGGTAATAAACCAATAGTCATACTAATATTTTGAATCTGCTGAAAAAGTAATACCGCAATTATTCCTCCTACTAGAAGTTTATCATTATCATTATGTGATGTTGATGCAAGAGAAATAATACTTAAATCAAAATATATAATTAAACCAAGTAAAAGTAATACTCCAGCAAAACCAAAATTAGAAGCAAATACTGCAAAGATAAAATCAGTTTGCATCTCAGGAAAATATATAGGTGTATGATTAAATCCATGTCCTAACAAACCTCCTGATCCAATCGCAGTAAGTCCATTAGTTAACTGAAGACCATTACTATTAGACCAAGATAATATTCTATCCATTCTATAAAAGAAACTAGTTCCGAATATATCTATAAATAAATCCTTATTTAAAAAGTATATACCCAAGAAAGTTCCACCAAATATAAGTAATATACATAAAGTAATAATAAACCACCTTGATTTAAATCCACCAATAAAAAGCATAGTAATAGTAATAATAAAGTAAATAAGTACCGCTCCAGTATCAGGCTCTATAAAAGTTAAAACAGATGGAATACCCACTATAAATAATACCTTAAGTAAGAACTTAAACTCTTCCACAGTATCATTATTATTTTTTTCTTCATTAAAATCATTAATTAATCTAGATAATATTATTATTAAAAATATCTTCATAAACTCTGAAGGTTGAAAACTCCCTATATAAGGAATAATAAACCAACATCTAGCATTATTTATAGGCTTACCAATAAATAATACTAAAATGAGGAGAATAACCCCTATAATATAGAGTACATAAGCATTATTATATAAAAACTTATTACCAAATATCATCATAACATAGGCTAAAATAAACCCAATAAAATACCATAATATCTGTTTTAAATATAGAAACTTAAAATCACTAGGTAATAAATCTTTAGTACAATATATAGTGATAACACTAATTATAGCAAATAATATTATTGGAAGTAGTATTTTACCTTCTACCTTAAATTTTGATTCTCGCATTTTATCACACTCATTTATTATAATACCACAAAATAGTAAAATAATAAATATATAATATATATTTTCATATAATTTACTAGAGGTGATAATATTTGAAAGAACTACCAAAGATGTATCATAATTCAATAGATAAAGATATAAGAAATAATGAGAAGGTATTTTCTACTTTATATAATAAAAAAGGAGTAAATAAAAGCAATAACAATTATATAATACATAAAAATAATTATACTTTAGAACAAAAAATATATAATATTTTTAATTCTCCTAATTATATATATAAAATAGATGTTACTATAGTAACAGATAAAGGAAAATATAACAAAAGACTAGTAGGAAAAAATAAAAATAACCTAATAACTATGGATAATGAGTATATACCAATTAACACAATAAAAGATATTTATGTAAATAAAGAATAATCTACTTGATAACATCTAATTTTTATGTTAAAATTTAGATAGAAAGGTAGGTGCCTCATATGAAAAATAACAATCAAATGTACGTTAACAATATGTTAACTGGGGGGGGCTTTACTTATTCTATAAGGAATTAAACTATAAAAGTATATTAATAAATTTAAAACAAACTACGGAAATAACTAATAGAAATATTAGTATTTTTTCGTAGTTTTTTTGGTGGTGATGATATGAATAAAAAGAGGATAACAATAATTATATTAGTTATATTAATATTATTTGGGATATATATGCTTTATAATACTTTTGCTGTAAGTACCATAGCTTCAAATAATGCAAGTAATGTATATAATATAACTATAGGAGAAGGTACTTCTATTAATGTACCTAAAAATAGTAGTAAAACTATATACTTTCACTTAAAAAATACAAATAATGGTAGTGTAAAATATGCATTAGGATATAATACTACTTCTAATATAGAAGTAAAAGTATATGAAGACTCTAAAGATAAAGTAAGTGATATAATAGGTTATACAGAAAATAAATATATTAAACTATATTTAAATAATACTTCTAGTACTGATAGTAATGTAACTATTACATCAGTATTAGGTTATGAAAATGGGGGGGATTTAATAGTACCTAGTGGTATTACTTTAATAACTGAAGTGTATACACCACCAGAGCAGAAAACAACTTTAGCTGAATATATAACTAATCTATATACTAATGCAGATAAAACTGAGGTGCCAAATAATGGAATAGAATATAATTATGCTTCTTCAGAATCACTTATGAACGATAGACTAGGAGGAACTACAACAGATCTAGATGGTGGTAATATAAGATATTATGGTGCTAGTCCTAATAATTATATATACTTTAATTGTTCTGATTATAATAATCAAAGTGATACTACATGTGAGAAGTGGAGAATAATAGGAGTATTTAATAATCAAGTAAAGATAATAAGAAATGAACAAATAGGATCATATTCCCGGGATACTTCAGCATCAGGAGTAAACTCAGGATATGGAGAGAATGAATGGCCACAGGCAGATTTAATGAAACTATTAAATCCTGGATATGATAATGAAGCAGTAGGAGGAAGTCTATACTATAATAGTAGTTCTGGTACTTGTTATAATGGTCGAACTAACAAGACAACAACATGTAATTTTACTTCTAGTGGAATAAAGAATGATACTACAAGAAATAAAATAGCAGAAGTAACATGGAATCTAGGAGGATGGAATGATGCAAGCATATTTTCAAATCAAATATATGGTTATGAAAGAGGAACAAAGGTGTATTATGGACGTAGTATAACATGGACAGGAAGGATAGCTCTTCCATATCCATCTGATTACGGATATGCAACAGACTTTAATAAATGTTCGCAGAACTTATATAGTTATAATGATAGTTCAAGTTCATATGCTTGCCGCACAAACGACTGGATGTATCCTATAATTACTAATTCTGGTAAAGATATTGGTTGGTTATTAACCCCTTATTCCAGCGATGCGTACAATGCGTTCTACGTGTACTCGGCGGGCTATGTCTACAACTACGACAGCGGCTACATCTACCCCTGCAATGCAGGTGGGGTCGCCCCTACATTGTATCTTAATGCAAATGAATATGTAGAGAGCGGTAATGGTACAGAGAGTAATCCATATCATCTTATGAAAGATAGTCCTGTTGAAACCGCTGCTGAATATATAACTAATTTATATACCAATGCAGATAAAACTCCAACAAAAAATAATAAAATAGATTATAACTATGCTTCTTCAGTATCACTTATGAATGATAGATTAGGAGGAACAACAACAGACTTAGATGGAGGTAATATAAGATATTATGGAGCATCTCCAAATAACTATATATATTTCAATTGTTCTGATTATTCTAATCAAGCATCAGATACTTGTGAACTGTGGAGAATAATAGGAGTATTTGGTAATCAAGTAAAAATAATTAGAAATAAATCTATAGGAGAATATTCATGGGATACAAATTCATCTTATGGAGAAAATGAATGGCCGCAAGCAGATTTAATGAAACTACTAAATCCTGGATATGAAAGTGAATCAGTCGGAGGAAGTCTATACTATAATAGTAAGTCTGGTAAGTGTTATAAAAGCAACGGTAATAGTTCGACTTCATGCTATTTTACTAGCACTGGAATAAAGAATGATGAAACAAAAAATAAAATAGCTGAAGTAACATGGAATTTAGGAGGATGGAACGATAATCAGATATATTCCAATCAAATATACGGATATGAAAGAGGAAATACAGTATATTCAGGGCATAGTACAACATGGACAGGAAGGATAGCCCTTGCGTATCCATCTGATTATGGATATGCAGCAGACTTAAATACATGTCAAATGCCATTGGTTTCATATAATGATAGTACATGTACAAGAAATAACTGGATAAAATCGATGTTGGGTACAAACATGTACAAGGTGTGGTTATTAATCCCTCATTCTGATGATCGGGACCATGCGTGGTATGTGGATTCGTCAGGACGTGTCTATTCCGACTATAATGCTGTGTCTAATGCGTTCGAGATTGTTCCAGTCCTTTATCTGTCCTCTAATGAGAGTATCGTAGAAGGAACTACAGGTTCACAAGATAACCCATACAAACTAAACCCATAAACAATAAAAGTAGGAAAAAATCCTACTTTTAAAATTATCCTAAAGAAACATCTAATATCATCATAATAGAAAAACCTATTATAGAAAATAAAGCCATTAAATCTTTTCTCTTATTAGTTTGTGATTCTGGTATCAATTCTTCTGTTACTACATATATCATAGCTCCAGCAGCAAAAGCTAACAGAAAAGGTAGCAAAACCCTAACTTTAAGAACTAACAAAGCTCCTATAACTCCAGATATTGGTTCCACTATAGCACTTAATTGTCCAATAAAGAAAGCTTTCTTTCTACTCATACCTTCACGCCTTAAAGGAACTGAAATAGCTGTTCCTTCAGGAAAATTCTGAATCCCAATACCAATAGCAATTATAATAGCGGCTCCAATAGTGGCACCTTCAAGTCCATAAACAGTGGAACCAAAAGCAACACCTACTGCCAACCCCTCTGGTATGTTATGCAGTGTAATAGAAAAAATGAGCATTAAACATCTTTTTAAACTAGTTCTATTTTTTCTTTCTTTATTATTGTTAGAAGTTTTTTTATCAAAATAATTAAATATTTTATCTCCAACAAATAAAAGAATACCACCTAGAAAGAAGCCAACAAAAGCAACAAACCAAGACACCATACCAAGATTATTTGCCATCTCAAGAGAAGGAGCCAAAAGAGAAAAGAAAGAAGCAGCAATCATAACACCAGCAGAAAAAGCAAGCATACCGTCCATAACATTCTTCTTAACACTTTTAAAAAAGAAAACTAAAGAAGCCCCAAGTACCGTTATACTATAAGTAAATAACGTTGCCAAAAAAGCAAGCAAGACAGGATTTATTCCTTCTAAATAATCAATCATTATATCAACCTCACACTATTAAATTATGAGATAAAAACTAATATGTATAGGCATATAACTATAATAAAAGAAGAACTACTTACATAAGTAGTTCTTTATATAAACAGTAGTATTAATAACCACTGTACTATTAATATATACAATATTCTATTTTTTATACATCTTTTTAATAAAAATACCAATAAAAATAACAAAATATATAAAAGTAGGAATAATAAGTATATAAGGATATATATTACTCAAATAATTATTAAAATTAGTATTACTTTTAAATATAAAAGTAGAAGTAATAACTATAATTAAAGTAGTAATAAAAGATATAAATAAATTATTATCTCTCTTTATACTATTTTTAATATAAAATATTGGCATAGTAAGAGAAATAAATGAACTAAGAATAAACTGAACAGATAAAAAATTCTCAATTCTATCAATAAAGCCAAATATACTTATCTTCTTAAGAGTAATATAAGCCGGATATTGATATATCTTTATTAAATACTTACCTAAAGCTGCACTAGATATAAATATAATAAAACAAATCATAAAAGCCACTAATAAATAAGTAATAACTAAATACTTATTAGAATTATTACTATTCTCTATACTATTCTTAGGAATAACTAAAATACTATACATAGGAGAAGTAAAAAGTAAAGTATATATAATTGAAGTAATAAAAGGAGACTTAATACCAAATTCAAGTATAGGTTTAATATTATCTACTTTAATATCAGAAGATAAAAGAATAGCCCCTAAAATAAATAAAGAAATAATAATAATAACATAAATAAAACTAATCTTAGATATAGTATAAACACCTTTACTAATAGTATGTAAAATAACAGCGCCAAGAACAAGTGTTACAAGAATTAAAGGGGTATTAGTTAAATACTGTGATATTATAAAATTACTAGTATTAAACAAAATAGTAACAGCAATTACTAAATAAGTCAAAACAAGTAAATAATTAATAATACTACCTATAACTTTTCCGAATATAATTTTAGTTTTAACATATATAGGATTATCAATATCATAATTAAATATATATAACAAAATAAATAAAGGAATAAGTCCAATTAAACTTCCAATAATACTACTAATAAAGCCATCAGTACCAACCCTTTGAATAACAACATAAGGAAGAATACCAAAACATCCCGAAAAAAGAAGTAAAAACAAAATACTAGATAACTGTAAATTATTTATCTCTTCTTTCATATTTAACACCTCCTAACGTGTTACCTTTTTCGTATAATTTAATATTAGAAGTAACTTCTACTTTAATATTAGGAAATACACTATCATACCAATCATTACAATACTTTTTAAAATATTTATGATCATTGCGATAATATAACTCTCTAAAACCAAAAATATCTGTATTATACTTATCTCTAATATCATTAAAAGTATTAGTAACTTCCTCCTCTAACATCTTATTAAAATGCTTATTAATTTTATCGATTTCATTCTTATTCTTAGCATTAGTATTAGTTTGTATTTCTTTAATTTTAGAAAATCCATCTATATTTATTTTAACAAGATTATTCTTAATATCCACATCATTAGAAACTTTAATTCTATTAGATTCAAATACCAAATAACCATCTTTATAAGGATATCTAAGAATAGTCTCTTTAGTTTTACCATTAATAATATTAACTATCTTAGACTCTTCCATATCAAGATACCCTAAAATTTTATTGTTCTTTATAACTGAAGTAGTACCAATCTTAACTCTAGCTCTTGGCTTAGTAGTAGTTAAATTCTCTTTTTCATCACCAACTTCACTATCACCATAAAGAATCATCGAAGGAAGTGATACATCTAAATAAGGATCTAAGTACATATTAAGAAGTTCATTTAAAGTAACCTCATAAGTAATTCCTAAAACATTGCTTTGAACTTCTAAAGACCCCAAAATATTAGAAGAAGAAAATTCCGATAAAAGCGTTTGAATAGTAATTCCTTTCGTACTATCATTGCCCCTAGCAATCATAACTTTAACCTCCGTTCTTGTCTCTGGATCTCTAGAAAAATACTCAAGCACTTCATCCAAATGATTATTAACAACTTCTTCACTTAAAACAATAATCTCAAGTTGTGAAGCATAAAGTTGTCTAGGTGACTCCAAAACAACTTCTCTAAAAGCCTCCTGAAGCGATGGCGAAGAAGAAGAGAAAATAACAAAAGAAGATTTATTAGCATTAGAAGCATCCTGCTGTTTCAAAGGATTAACAACTTCCGCTATAACAGAAAAATTATCATCTTCATAATCAATACTAATAGAAGTAGTAATACCAAGCGTATTAAGTTCCTTATAGTTGTAGCAACCACTAAGTAAAGGCAAAATCAGTAGTAAATACCTAATTTTCATACTTATCAGCCTCCCTTATAATATTATTAGTCAAATACTTATTCCTCTTATTTCTCTTAAGAAGAGGAAACTTAATAAAACTATTCTTAATATCTTCACTAATAGGAGTAAAAGGAATCATATAAGACTTACCAAAAGACTTAATACTACATATATTTGTAGTAAAAATAATAAATACTATAAATATACCAAATATCCCAATCGTAGTACCACCAAGCATAAAGAAAAGTCTATACCACTTAATCGCATTAGTAAGTTCTGGTTCGGTAATTACAAGTGCACTAATAGCAGTAATAGCAACCACTATAATCATAATAGGGGAGACAATCCCCGCATTAACAGCGGCTTCTCCTAAAATAAGCGCTCCTACTATTGATAATGCTGAATTAGATATATTAGGAATTCTATAATCACTCTCTCTTAATATTTCAAAAGACAAAAACATAAGTAAAGCCTCAAAAAAAGCCGGGAAAGGTACTGTACTTCTTTGCGAAGCAAAACTAGTAAGGAGTTCAAGTGGAATCATCTCCTGATTAAAAGTCGTAAGAGCAATATAAACTCCAGGAGTAAGTAAAGTAATAAAGAAAGCAATATATCTAAGAATTCTCGTTAAAGAATTATTAATAAAATTAGAATCCTTATCATCTTGTGAAAGAAAAAAATCATTCAAAAACATAGGCATAATAATAGCAAAAGGATTATTATCCATAATAATAACAGTCTTACCATTTAAAAGGGCATTAGCTACTTTATCAGGTCTTTCAGTAGTTCCACATACAGGAAATATACTCTTAACCTCATTATTAATAAGATGCTTTAAACTACCAGAATCAATAACACCATCAATTTTAATATTATTAAGTTTATTAATAATATCATTACAAATAGTATCATTACCAATACCATCTATAGTTAGAATACTAATCTTATTCTTAGAATACTCCCCAAGTTCCATGTCATAATTCCAAAGTTTATTAGACTTAATTCTTCTTTTAATAAGACCCATGTTAATCTCAATATTCTCAGTAAAAGAATCCATAGGTCCCCTAATAGTAGTTTCAGTCATAGGCTTTTCAATACTTCTAGTAAGATTTTTCTTAACTTCTAAAGCAAGAGAATAATCATTCTCTATAAGTAATATAACAAACCCATTATTCAAATATTTACAAATATCACTATAACCCTTAATCTCTTTAATTTTAATATTACTAATATTATTACGAATAACATCATATAAAAGTTCATTACTATCATATATATTATCAATATGATCTAAACTACGATATATAAAATTACTCATCTTATCCTGATCAGTAAGTACTTCATTATATATAATATCTATCCTAATACCTTTAATATACTTCTCTCTATATATAACATAAGAACTATTATTAGTATCATCTTTTAATCTCTTAATAATCTTATTATTCATATTCCACCTCATAATTATTATGGTATAAAACATCAATTAATATAAGAATAAATATAAATTTTTAAATAAATTATCATAAATTTTAGAATTTTAAAAAGTTTTAGTGTTTATATATTATGAGGAGGTAAAATGTAGCAAAAAAGAAAGGAGAAGCAGTGGAGCAAACTAAAACTAAAATAAGAATATGTCATGATGTAGTATTTAAAAGTATCTTCTTAAGAGAAAAAGAAGCTTTAATTACTATGATTCAAGATATTACAGGAATTGATAAGAAACTAAATAAAGAAAAAAT
>CAKPSW010000012.1 GCA_934183705.1 uncultured Bacilli bacterium
ATCTATAACAAAGTAAAAAATAAGAAAGGCTTCTACGACGTAAAATGTTCTAACGTATTAAAAGACGAACTAATAAAATTAGGAATTGAACCAATAGAAACAAGAACTGGAAATTCATATACTAAAAAAATATCTTACGAAAACGATTACCCATTTGGAGGAGAATATTCAGGGCACTTATACTTTAGAGATAAATTCATTGGTAACGATGATGGAATATATGGTGGATTAAGATTAGTAGAAATACTATCAAACAAGAAAACAACCGTCTCAGAAGAGTTAAAAGGCATCTCGGTATATTATTCCTCAAAAGAAACAAAACTACCCGTAGAGGACTCAAAAAAGGCCAATATAATAGATAGAGTAGAGGAGTATGTAAAAAATAAAGGATATAAATATCAAACAATAGATGGAATCAAAATAATCTACCCAGATGGCTTTGCCCTAATAAGAAAATCAAATACATCCCCTAATATAATAACAAGATATGAATCCAAAGATAAAGAAAAATTAAAACAAATAGAAGAAGAATTCACTTCCCTATTAAATAAACTAAAAGAAGAGTAGGAGTACCTATTCTTCTTCTTTTTTATTATCATCATTATCACAATTCTTACAAGAATTACTATTCTCATGACAGTTACATTCATAACCATTCTCATGACAATTACACTTTAAAGAATTATTAGATTTTAAATTACTTTCATTTTTTGAAGTTTTATTTTTCTTACTCATTTTAATTACCTCCATTAATATTATTAACAATAAAATAAAAGTATATACAAAATAAATAGAGTAAATATATGGAAATAAAATAACAATAATTATCCAGCAAAAATAGAACTTAACATAATATTAATTATAGGAAGTAAGATATTATTTGAAAAATAAGATAGTTGTAAGTCTTAATGCTTTATATTATATAGTTTTATAATTTATATTTTGTATTATACTTATAATTTTATTTAATATGGATATATTATAAATAATATTTTAAATTTATATTTATTATAATTATATTATTATTTATATTATTACCAAATAATTAAGAATTAATCTATCTATTTAAAATAACTATACTAGATTAAATTAATACTCTAATATAGTTATATAGTTATTTTATTAATGTAATACTTCCCTATTTTTAATTAAAAATCAAAGTAGGGGGATAGTATTAAATATTTTGAGCCATTATTTCTGCTATTTTGGATAATACCTCACTAGCATTATTCTTATCTATTTCACTATATCCTAGTTCTCTTAAAGCTCTTATTTTAGCGGTATTTAACTCTTGCGTACGACTTAATTTTTCTTCTTTTTTTGAAGCAAGCATAGCTTCCCATTTTCTATGTGATTCAGTAAGTCTACTTTTTGAAGCACCACCATTAGAGTATAGTGTCATAGCGGAATACATAATACTTTCAAATACATATTGGTTATTTTCATCAAATATAAATTTGTTAGGATCAGTATATCCAAAATTTTTAGAGAAATATCCAAGTATGTATTTAAGTTCTTTATTAGTACTTAGGTTTTGGATAAAATTATGTACGTATCTAACTGTTTCTATAGCCTCCCCTTCCCTAGCCTTATTATCTAATATTATATTTTTAAGCATTAAACTAATATCACTTATTAAATTAACTTCTTCTTTATCAAGTCCTGAAAGCTCGATAACTTCTTCTTTTTTAGATGTATTCTTCTTACTGGTAAATATTTTATTACTAACACTTTGTAAATAATCATTATTAATTTCAATATCAAGTATTTCCTTATCTGAATAAGCGTCAAGTAAATCATACAAAAGTTTACACTTATCATTAGGAAGTTTCGATAGGTCTTCCCCATCAAAGTAATTGTAAATCATTTGTCTAGATACACCTAAATACTTAGCTAAATTAACTTTTGAAATATTTGCTTGTTTTAAAATATGATTAACTTTTTCAACAACATTCATTTTAGCTAACCTCCTATATATATTTTATCATGTATATTAAATTTATGCAAGGTAAAATTATAAATAAGAAAAAGTAATATTTTACATATTACCTTCTACTGATTTAATAATACCTCCACCTAGACATATGTCACCATCATATAGGACACATATTTGACCAACAGTAACAGCTTTTGACTTTACATAATTAAGCTTTAACATATTGTTATCTTTGTATTCGACATTAGTGGGAACGTCTATTTGACGATATCTAAATTTACATGTACATTTTAGTGGTCTATCATCTGTTAAGAAGTTAAAGTCTTCTATTATACATGATGTTGAATATAAGTATTTATTTTCATCTCCCATAGCAACGTATAATATATTTTTATCTAAATCTTTTTTTACTACAAAACATCTATTTTTAGTACCTCCAATATTTAGGCCTCTTCTTTGGCCTATTGTATAATACATAAGACCGATATGTCTACCAAGAACTTCATTTGTATCAATATCTACAATATCACCGGGTATATTTGGCAGATAGTTTTCTAAAAATTTAGTAAAGTTTCTTTCACCAATAAAACATATACCAGTAGAATCTTTTTTATCTGCTGTAATAAGATTATATTCATGAGCTATTTTTCTAACTTCTGGCTTAGTAATATCTCCAAGAGGAAAAATAACATTACGAAAGACATCTCTATTTACATAAGCAAGAAAATAGCTTTGATCTTTATTTTTATCTTTAGCTTTCATAAGATAGCCATCCACTAGTTTAGCATAATGTCCAGTAGCAATATAGTCTGCTTTTAATTCTAAGGCTTTTTTATAGAATAAATCAAATTTAATATATTTATTACACATGACATCTGGATTTGGTGTTCTACCCTTTTTTAATTCGTCTAAAAAGTAAGTAAAGACATAATCCCAGTATTCACGTACAAAGTCTACTCTTTCCAGTGGAATACCTATTTTTTTACAAACTTCTAATGCATCATTATAGTCCTTCTCCTGCGGACAGATATTATTATTTAAATTAGGATTACCCAAATAATCATTATTAATAGTACTATCCCAATTACGCATAAAAAGACCAATAACATTATATCCTGCTTCTTTAAGTTTAATAGCCGCTACAGATGAATCTACACCACCTGACATACCTATTACTACTGTTTTCATACTATCCCTCACTTCATCATAATTATATCATAAAACAGCTATTAAATAAATAATTTTATAACTAATTTAATAATAGAGGGGATTAAATATCCTTCAAATAACGAAGATATAAGAGCCATCACTAAACATATAAGTAATATTATTATATATCTTTTAAAAAACTTCTTTATTTGAGTATTTCTCTCTTTAGAGAAGATAACTTTAAATAAACAACTAGTAAATAATATTGAATATACAGATAATATAGTTATCATTAATAAATTAATAAGCATCGTAGGAAATACATATATAAAACTAAGTAATAACCCTTTATATTTAAATACTATATAGAAACTACTAATAGTAAATCCATATATAAAACCTTTAAAATAAATCAAAAATACATTAATAATTATTCCAATAATAGAAGTACCTAGTATCCATACCAAAAATATATAAATATAGTTTTCATATAAAGAATTTAAAAATCCTCTATTATTATTTATTTGATTATCATTAATATTTTTAATAAAATTATTTATTTGATTAATAATTATATCTTTATCAGCATCTTTTATAGTCATTAAGAATATACACCCTGATATAATACCTAAAATAAGCATAAATATAACAAATAGATTTACCTTTTTATTTTTCATTATAATAGCAAGTCCATCACTTAGTTTTTTGTTCATATCTTATCACCAATTAAGTATATTAATTTACTATTGAAAATATACCATACATTTAGTATAATATTAATAGAGGTGCATATTATGAGTAAAAGTAGTAAAAGAAAGAAAATTACAGGAAAAAAAATATTTGCTTATGTAATGTTACTTGTTGCATTAGCTTTTCCTATAACTGCTATATTATCTTATATATTACGTTAAAAAAAATATTAGTTAAAAAAACTAATATTTTTTATTTTACAAATAAATATAATAATCCCATTGATACTATAAAGGTAATTATACCAAGTAATGTATAAGAGATAAAGCCAGCATTCTCTACTCTTTTGTTATCTTTTATTACTTCTTTTTTCTCTTTTTCCATATTTTTAGCATAGCTATCGAATGTTTCGGCTTCTATTTCTACGGTTTTATCTATTTTGGGTTCACTATTTTTTCCTACGACAAAGTTAATACTTGGGGTTTCTATCATATTATAACTAGTATAATTACCACTTTGTCTTACTAAATCTACTATGGTTTTATATTCTATTCTATTATTATATCTAGATACAAACCAATTAGTAAATCTTTTAAATGAATCGTTATTTATTACATATATATTACTATTTACTTTAATATTATTCTTAGTTAAGAAATTATATGCATTATTAAATATATGTCCTAAATATCTATCTATTTTATGATATACATCCATATCATCTATAGTTCTAATTCTAAGAAGTAAATCATCATAAAATACTGGTAATATAAGTGTTATATTATAATTATCTATATTTTTATAATAATTTATTAGTTCAGTAGTAACTCTATCTAATGGATTACTACTTAAATCATATATTTGATAATTGCTTTTTAATCTAATAGATATATTTGTTTCATTAAATTCTTTATAAGGAGTTAATATATAAAAACTACAATTAGCATCACTTAAGTAATATATATTATGTTTATCTAAACTACATATTAATGTTTCTTTCATCTTATCCTCCTACCCTACTATCATAGTATAACAAATTTTTTTAACTTTGTCATTACTTTTTATTAATTTAATTATATTATTTATTCATCTCATACTTTGTTATTCATAGTTTTCTAATGCCTGTAGTCAATAAAAAAGTTTAGAGCTATAAGTCTCTAAACTTAAGTATTATTTATTATATTTTATATATTATGGATTTAATTTATATGGATTATCTTCTGTACCTGTAGTTCCTTCAACTATAGTTTCATCTGATGATAGATAAATGTTTGTTAACTTCTCGTTAACATACTTTTTGAATGTTTATTTTGCTTACTTTTTTAGATTTATCAACATGTAAAATATGAGGCACTTACTTTCTATCTAAAGTTTAGCATACTTTTATTTATTTGTCATTATTATTTATTAATTTTTAGTATTTTTAAGTTCTAATAATTCTTCTTTAGTTAATTTATCACTTAATCCTTTAGGTAATTTGTAACCTAAAGACTTATATATCTTTGCTTGCTGGAAGTATGAGGTGTTTGTCTTTAATGTACTAATAATTTTCTTTATTTCTTTTTTTAGTTTATCATTTTCTATACTTAATACTTCATTATCTACAATAGTTTTAGTATAGTTATAAGCTATATTATCAAAATCATCTATCTTAATAATATTTGATCTATCTCTTATTATAATACCATCTTTGTTTATAATATAACTATTAGGAAATAATATTTTTATTCTATCTACTACATCTTTATCTAAAAGTAATTTATCCCCTAATACTACACCTGATATGGCATTAGAAGGAATACCTACTAAAATTAAAGAGTATTCTTTATTACTATATTCTTCCTTTATATTATTATCTATAATATTTTTAACTATAGGATTATTATTAAATTTACTATCTAATAAATCATAATATAATAGTCCACCTATCTTACTTGTAGGATTAATGATAAAGGCTATTCTATCATTAAAATTATTAAATGGAAGATCACTGTTATTAATATTCTTTATATAATCAGTAAGTAATATATCTCTATTAGTTTTATAAAAAAGTTTTGAATAGTATAAACCATTATCACAATTAATACCTCTAAATTCTGAAGATAAAATACCATTAGTACTTATAAATTTAATTAAATTAAGATTAGCTTCACATCCATATAATAAAGTTCCTTTAGGAAAATAAACATTATTATTTTTATCTAAATATAATTGATAACTATTATTATCTAAAGAAGTTTTATTTATTGATACAATCTTTCTATATTCACTTTTAATAAGTTCTAATTCTTCATAATTAAGTTTCTTATCAAAAATCATTTCTTTTGGAAAATCTTTTATACATTCCATATCTATCACCACTGTTATTATTGTACCAAATTTCTTATAAAAAGTCATTAGTTTAATATTAAAAATATTTAGATAATTAGAATATCTAAATAATAAATTTAAATAGCATAAATATAATACCTATTATAAAGAATAGATAGAATAGTTTTTTATTATTATATTCTCTAGCAGTAGGAATAAGTTCACAAAAGGAAATTTGCATCATTATTCCTCCTATAGTGGCAAATAATATTCCCAGTATTATATTATTAATTATATCTTTTAGAAAAAGATAAGCAAGTAAAGCTCCAAATGGTTCTGATAATGCTGATATTAGTGTATAAATAATTGCTTTTAATTTGCTTTTAGTGGAATAATATATAGGAATGGATATACTTATTCCTTCTGGTATATTATGCATGGCTATGGCAATAGCAAGAGATAATCCTAAAGTAACATTATTACTCGTGGCAACAAAGGTGGCTACTCCTTCTGGTATATTATGCATAATAATAGCAAGCATTGAAATAATACCAACTTTAAATAAAGATTTATCGTTTTTTACTTTTATTTTATTATCAGGTAAATAATAGTCAATAAGCATAGATATTATTACTCCTAGAATAATACCTAAAACACATAACAGTATACTATTTAGAGATGTTAAATTATCTCTAAGTAATGCTATTGATTCAGGTATTAAATCTACAATAGATACACATATCATAACTCCTGAAGCAAAAGCAAGAGATGACAGTATAATTTTTTTAGGATCCTTATTTTTAACAAAAATAAAAAGTGCTCCTATCATAGTGGAAAAACCTGCTAAAAAAGTTAATATAAAGGCAAAAACAGTATTATTCATTCCTATCACCTATCTAAATATATGAGATGAATAATACTATTAAAACATAAAATTATTATATATATAATGTTTAAAAATTAATTTTTATAACTATAGGATTGACTTTTTACTTAAAATATAGTATATTTTTATTGCATTTAGTAAATGCTTTGATATGAAAATGTCAGTCGCTCTCGGGTGGTGCGAGTAATAAGTAATTCCGAGTGAAAATATATAATTAAAAACTTACTAAAAACGCTTAGTAAGTTTTTCTATTTTTTTAGAAAATTTTCTTCTTTTATGTTGATTATTAATACCTTCATTATGTTTTAATAGAAGATACATATAATCTATTCTAAAATCTTCAGTATTAATACTAACTAATGAACTACTATCTACATAACTTTTATCAATGTTATTAGTGGTATAAGTAATATCATTAATTAAATCTGTATAATATATATTATCCTGTGTATATAAAACTATTTTTTCTACATAAATAGCACTACTTTTTTTCTTTTTATGGATTATATTTCCAACATAGAAATTATTTTCCATAACTTATTAATCCTTTAAAAATATTATTAGTAACAACATTTAAATCTATTTCAAAAGATATAGTTTCATAATTTAAAGTGTTTTTTATATCATTAATAATATACTTATAGTTATAAATAATTTCATATACTTTAAAAATGGAAATAATAGTATAAATAGTAACTATAATATTAATAAATAAATAATTAAATATGCTACTTATTATAAGCATAATGGATAGTTTTAATGTACATATAATTATTTTAACTATCATTTTCATAATAAAATAATTGTAATTATCATATGCTGTTATTTTTTGATTATTAAAATAAGTTTTATTCATGCTATCATCTCCGTTTCGCTATAATATAATACATCAAAAAACCTTATTTGTCAATGCTTTGTAAACTACCAATATTTTTCTTTTATACTTTTATAATAATCGTAAATAATAATAATGTAGTCTGTGAAAATAAGTTAAAGGAGATGTTATTTTATGTTTTTTAAAAAAATAAAAAACAGTTATCTTCTAATTCTACTAACATTACTTATTATTCCATGTTATGCTAAAGCTTATTCAGATTATATTATTGTAGGTGGGGAAAATATTGGTATTGAACTTAATTCTGATGGTGTAATTATTGTAGGTACTTATGAAGTTAATTCTATAAATCCCGCTAAAGATGCAGGATTATTAAATGGCGACAGAATAATTAAAATAAATAATCAAAATATTACTTCTATAGAAGATATGTTAAATGTAATTGAAGAAACAAAAAATAGAAAAGAAATAGAAATAACTTATAAAAGAGGAAACAAAGAAGATAGTACTCAACTTAATCTAGTTAAAAGTGATAATAATGTCTATAAAACTGGATTATACGTAAAAGATAGCATAACTGGTGTAGGAACACTTACCTATATCGACCCAAATACTAAGTTATTTGGAGCTTTAGGTCATGAAATAATAGAAAAAAATACTGGTCAAAAACTAGAAATTAAAGATGGTAAAATATATTCCTCAACTGTAACAGGAGTAACTAGAAGTAGTATTGGTTCTCCTGGAGAGAAGAATGCTAGCTATAATAGTAGTGAAGTATTTGGTAAGATAAATGAAAACATGCCTAGTGGTATTTTTGGTAATTATATTAAAGAATTACCAAATAAAAAGCAATATAAAGTAGCAAAAAAAGAAGAAGTAAAAAACGGTAAAGCCCAAATACTTACTGTTGTTGATGGTAGTACTATAGAAGCATTTGATATTAACATAATTAAGATGACTACTAGTAATACATCTAATAAAAACATCTTATTTGAAGTAACAGATGAAAAATTGTTAAAATTAACTGGTGGTATAGTTCAGGGAATGAGTGGTAGTCCAATAATTCAAAATGATACTATTATTGGAGCGGTAACACACGTAGTCGTGGATGATCCTAAAAAGGGATATGGAATATTTATAACTAAAATGTTAGAAGAAGGAGAAAACTAAAATAAGACCTCTTGTGAGGTCTTATTTTCTATTCATATCATGAATGTATTCAATAGGATATTTATATTTTTTTAATACTTTAATATTACTAGGAGCATCATTATTAAATAAATTATTAATAGTTTTAATATCATAACCAGAGTATATACCATGATTATATAACCCTTCTATATATAATGATTTAAATAGAGAATATAAAGCTTTACTATTTCTATTTTTTAATTTATTAAAATCAAACAAGGTAGCTTTAGCATAAGTATCGATATCAATTATAGTAATTTCATCATTTCCTAAAATTACGTTATCACTATGCAAATCAGTAATAAATATTTGTTTATCTGAAAGTGTATTAATAGAGTTTTGGATAGCAAAAAAATTATCTAAAGTATATGATGTATCTTTTAATAATATAGAAGTATAACTAGGTAAGTAATATTTCATTGTATATCCTCTTAAATCTTTTCTTTTATTAAATAAAAAGCTATATATTTTATAGAAATTATCTAAACCTAGACTATTTATAAATGTTATTGTATCAAAATCAATGCCAGTATCTAATTCTCTAAATATTTTAATACATTCAAATTCAGATAGTTTATATACACTACCATATGAACCACCACCTATTTTAGATAATAAGTGATAACTTACTTCTTCATTACTGGAATTATAAAATTTCATTATAATACCCCCTTTTTGAATGCCTATATAATACCACAAAAAAAGAAAAAAGTAAAGAAGACTATATTTTTAATCTTCTTTCATTCTAATAAAATGAGCTTTATAAGTATTATATCCAAGTTCTGCTACTGTCATTTGACCTACTCCACCAGGTACTGGCGAGATATAACTTGCTTTATCTTTAACTTCTTCAAATAATACATCTCCACATAATTTACCGTCTTCCATTCTATTTATTCCAACATCAATTATTACAGAACCTTCTTTTACATCTTCTTTTTTAATAAAGTTGGCACGTCCTATAGCAACCACTAAAATATCTGCATTCTTAGTATAAAAGCTTAAATTCTTAGTTTTAGAGTGACATAATGTAACAGTAGCATCATTATTAGCCATAAGTAAAGCAAGAGGTTTTCCAACTAAATCACTTCTTCCCACAATAACAACATTTTTACCATTAATATCTATATTATAGTATTTTAATAGATCTATAATTCCCATAGGAGTACATGGAACTAAAGAATCTATGTTATGACTTAATCTTCCAATATTAATATCTGTAAGCCCATCTACATCCTTACATGGTAATATAGCGTTTTGTATTTTTTTAGCATTTAAATGATTAGGGATAGGCATTTGTACTAAAATACCATCTACATTATCATCGTTATTTAACTTTTCTATTATATTTAAAAGTTCTTCTTCTTTAATGTTTTCATCTAATTTAATGTGATTAAAATTAAAGCCTAGACTTTCAGCCATCTTATTTTTTTGTCTTACATATACACTACTAGCGGGATCTTCTCCTATTTGAATAACAGTAAGACCAAGTTTAGTATCAAGTTTATTTATTTTATCTTTTAAATCTTCTAATAATTTAGCCTTAACCACTTTACCATCTAATAATTCCATATTATCTACCTCTTCCCTTCTTTTCACTCTCATCTATTTGATTAAACATTTGCATAAGTACTTCTTGCTTCTTTTTATTTCTTAATTTATATAATTTATTGCGATATCCATCTATAATTAATTGTAATTTTTTTAAAGTAAGTCTAGAATAAGAACTTCCCAAATATTTAGAATATTCATTTAAAATAGTAAGTTTTAATCTTTCAGCTTCTTTTATTTTATCTCTTATTCTGCCATCTGCACTATCGTCATCTTCATCATCATAAAAAGTATTATAATCCTTTATTATCTTATTAATCCTAATATCTATCTTCTTTTTTATTAATTTATTTGTAAGTTCTGGTGAAACAAACACTATTTTGTTAACTTCTATATCATCTTTCTTTTTAGTTTTAGGAGATACACTATATCCATTTTTATTATATTCTAAATATACAATTTCCCCTGTTTTATTATCTTTATTAATAAAATAATTATGCATCTTTACCCCCTAATAAATCCGGTCTATTTTTCTTAGTAAGTTCTATTTGCATCTCATGCCTATACTTATTAATATTTTCATGATGACCACTTAAAAGTACATCAGGTACCTTCATACCTCTATATTCAACAGGTTTAGTATAATTAGGATAATCAAGTAGATTATCATTAAAACTTTCACTAGTAAGAGAACTGATATTAATAACACCTGGAATAAGTCTAATAACACTATCCATAACTACCATTGAAGGAATTTCTCCACCAGTTAAAACAAAATCACCAATAGAAATTTCCATATCTACTATTGTTTTAATTCTCTCATCAAACCCTTCATAATGGCCACATAGTAGTATTAAATGTTTCTTTAAAGATAAATCATAAGCTATCTTTTCCTTATAAACCACTCCACCAGGAGTCATCATAATAACAAATGCATCATCATCTTTAAGAGCATCAATAGCTCTAAAGATAGGATCACACATAAGTACCATTCCGCCTCCCCCACCGAAAGGATAATCATCAACTTGTTTATTATTATAAACTGTATAATCTCTAATATTATGAATATTAACTTTTACTTTACCATTATCTATTGCTCTTTTAATAATGGATTCTGTTAGGAAATTATCATACATATTAGGAAATAAAGTTAAAACATCTATTACCATATATCATTACCACCCTACTAAATATTATAATATAATATTAAATAATTGTAAATTCTAAATATCAAATAAACCATCTATATCTTTAATATAAACTTTTTTATTACTAATATCTATTTTATCAACTAAATTATCATTATAAGGAATTAAATATTCCTTCTTACCTAATATAACAAGTAAGCTATACTTATCATATCTTTCTATATCTTTAATTTTTCCTACATTTATACCTTTATATATAACATTAATACCTATAATATCTTCATCTAGATATTTATTATTATCTAACATAATATCGTCTTTATTAATATATACATTTAATCCTTTATATTTAAGTACATCATTTATATTATCATATCCTACTAAAGTAATCATATCAAAATTCTTGTGTTTTCGATAAGAACTTATAACTTCTTTATATTTTTTATCAATATATATATTCATATCTTTTATAAAGACTTTATCTTTATAAGGAAATTTAGATAATAATCTAACTTCTCCCTTTATACCATGAGTATTTACTATCTTTCCAATCTTAATTAACTGCATATTACTTATTATATATCTCATACAAAAGTATTGAAGTAGCTACTCCTGCATTTAAACTTTCTACTATTTTATTCATTTTAATATATAAATACTCATCACATAACTTACTAATATTATCACTCATACCTCTTCCTTCATTTCCTATTATTAATGCGTAACGCTCAGGTATATCAATATCTCTAATATCTACTCCACCATCTACTTTAGTACCATATATAGTATAATTATTATCTTTTAAATATTTAATAGTATCTTCTATATCACGAGTAATAATATTGATATGAAATATCATACCTTGCGTAGATCTAATAACCTTAGAACTATATAAATCAGCGCATTTCTTACTTAAAATAATCGTATCTACATCAAACGCCATAGAAGATCTAATAATAGTACCAAGATTACCAGGATCTTGAATATCTTCGAGTATTAATACTTTATTTCCTATATCTTCTTCTTTCTTTTTATAACAAATCCCCATAACTTTAGGATAACTATCCATAGAGGATATCCTCTTCATTACTTTATCATTAACGTATGTTATAGGTCCATTAAAAGGTATATTAATGTCTTCTAAAAGTATTAATTCTTTAAGTAAATTACTACGTATAGCTTCAAGTACTAAATGCTCTCCTTCTATTAAGAAAGTATTAGTACTATCTCTATATTTTTTTTCATTTAGTTTACATATATCTTTAATTTTATCATTATTTACTGAAGTTATAACCATTACTTTTCTCCTTCATAAATATTATAATATAAATTAAAGAAAAAGAAAAGAATATTACTAAAAATATTCTTATTATATTTTATATTAAATAGTTGGTTTTTCATTTACATAAAATGGATTACCCACTGTTCCATCCCCTCCACTTATTGCGTTAGATAAGAGAGAAACTACCGGACGCACCGCGAAATTATTATTGACATTGTAGCGGTCAACATAACCAAAATAATGAACAGAACCTACAATAGCATAACCGCCCGCGACATCATTATTTGAATTATAGTAATAATCAGGTGTCATCGTCCAATACCAGTAGTTACCTCCTTTAGGATCCAAATAATAACTATTATTTGTAATATAGCTTTCTGTAGCATAATCATAAGCATTCGCTCCGCTCATAACTATTTCATCTGTTGTAGGAAGCCCTATTGGATTTGTTAATGCACCATTACCAAGCGTATTACTAACTGTAAACTTATCATTATTATTTGTACACTTAAGTGTTGGATTATGATCAATATGGTTTCTCTTATACGATGCATAAGCTGTATGATTGGTTCCTATACCATTTCCGGTAAATGTTTGCCCGCCAACATTATTTACTTGTATTACTTCTCTATCATTACAATATATGGCATCAGCGATATACTGACTATAACTACTTAAGTTATTTTGATACCAAGTATCAATTACTGTTTTAATAGTACTATCATTAGTATTTGCGTGTGTAGCATTATATGTAGATGCACCAGTAGTTCCATACATATATCCTACATATGCATTATCATCACGACTATTATTATATTTAGAATAACTTATATACTGATTAGCACTAGAATTATTAGGATTTCCTGTATATATCATTCTAATAGTTCCATCACCATTTATTCTTATTATTTGCCACCAGTTTTTAGCAAAGTATACGTAGTTATTATCTACATTTCCTCTAAAATAGTATGAATTTCCTAAATCATCTTCTGCAACATACACTCCGTTAGTACCGTCTCCCAATCCAGTAGCAAGTGCATCGCCACTATTATTCTTTTTAACACCACTATTACCACTTACCGTAGTAAAGTCTGGAGTATGAGAGGTATCTACACTTAGTCCTAAGTTAGTTAAAGTAATTGAGGATGGATCTTTTGGTAATTCATACTCTTCAGTAATTAAAGTAATACCATTAGGTACTATCAAATCGCCACCATTTTCATAACCTAATATTGATTTTATTGTAACAGTATTATTAGTACTAGAAGTATTATTTAAATATAACTTAATAAATTTATTTTCTGTATAACCTATTATGTCACTTACTTTATCTTTAGAGTCTTTATATACTTTTACTTCTATATTAGTACTAGTATCATATCCAACTGCATATTTAACACTACCATTATTTGTATTCTTTAAGTGAAAATATATAGTTTTACTACTACTTTTTGGAACTGTAATAGTAGTTCCTTCCCCTACAGTTATATTATATACATTACCTTCATTGTTTGAAGCTATAGTACTTACGGCAAAAGTATTATAAAGCATATATACCCCAAATAATATTAATATAACTAATATAATTATTATTATCTTCTTCTTATCCATATCATCACCACCAAAAAACTACGAAAAACGCCTAATATTTCTATTAGCTATTTCCGTAGTTTTCCTTATATTTTTTAATATACTTTTATAGTTTAATTCCTTATAGAATAAGTAAATACCCCTCTAGTTAACTTCTTGTTAACGTACATTTGATTGTTATTTTTCATATGAGGCACCTACCTTTCTATTTATCTTCTATCTATCTAAATTTTAGCATATTTTTATTTATTTATCAAGTATATTATTCTTCTAGTGAAATAATTTTATCTATATTACTGTAAGAGATACTTACAAGATAATTATTAATAGTATTATCTTTTTCTTTAAATAGATTAGTATAATCTATATCTATTGTATTATTTATATTATCTATTTTTATTGTAATATAGTCTTCTTTGGTATTTGATAAATTTATATCACTAACTTTTACTTTATATATATTATCTTCTCTAGTGGATAATTTGATATATTCTTTAATATTATTTATATCTAAATAGTCATAATCTATTATATTATATATATCTTTTTTATTAGTAAGTATATAGCCTTTATCAGTATCTAATTTATAATATATATCTTTCTTTTTATAATAGTGTTCATTGTTATTATTATTAGTTATTACTTCGTTATATCCTAGTACTTTACCGGTATAATTGTATACTATATCGTTAATTGTTATATTTAAATTATATTCATAGTTATCTGTTATTTGAGAGATAAAAATATTATCATTATTATTTACTTCTTTAGGAGTACCTCTCATATTTCCTATTCGTAAGAATATAATTAGACCTAAAAAGAAAATACCATATAATATAAGTTCTAATTTTGCTTTTTCTCTTTTATCTTTTAATTTTTCTTTTAGTGTAAGTTTCTTTTTATTATTAATATTACTATTATTATCCTCTTTATTCATTTGAATCTAACTCCTATATAATCTTCTTTTTTAATACCATTTATGAATTCATGTACCATACATCTTTTCTTACCTTCTAATTTAATATCTGTTAGTTTAATTATATTATCTTTGGTACTTACGTATATGCCATCATTTTTGATATCATATATAACCCCTGGTAATCCTTTGGATTTTACATTTGTTATTTGAGAAGAATATACTTTCATTCTTTTGTTATTTATTATGGTATATGCTCCTGGAATACTGGATAGTCCTCTAATTTTATTATATATATTTAAGGCATTATCTTCAAAGTTTATCTTTTCTTCTTCTTTGGTAATATTATATCCAAAGGTAACTTCTTCTTCATTTTGATGTATTCTATTATTGGTACCATTAATAATTGTTGGAATGGTTTCAATAAGTAAGTCTCTTCCTATAAAGCTAAGTTTTTCATATGCTTCATCTAATGTCATATCAATTGGCAGAGGAATAGATCTTTGACTGATAATATCTCCTGCATCCATTTTTTTATCCATATACATAATAGTTACTCCTATTTCTTTATCACCATTCATTATGGCATGATGTATGGGAGCTCCTCCTCTTAATTTGGGAAGTAACGAACCATGTACATTAATTGCTCCATATCGTGGATAATCTAGTATTTCACTTGGTATAATTTGTCCATATGCTGCGGTAATAATTATATCAGGATGCATATCTAATATTTTTTGATAATCATCTTTAATTTTAAGTGGTTGAAATACTAAAATATTATTCTCTATAGCAAGTTTTTTACATGGCGAGTATATTATATTACCTTTCCTGTCTTTTTCTCTATCAGGCTGACAAACAACCATAACAACATTGTATTTTTTAATTAATTCTTCTAATATATTGGAAGCAAAAGATGGAGTACCCATAAAAACAATATTGATATCCTTCATCATATAAGATCATTCCTTTCACTCTTACTATTTATATTTTAACAAAATATTATAGTAAAGTCCATATTTTTGACTTGTATTTTTTTTAAATGTATTATATAATGTATATGGAAAGAGAAATTTACCCATGATAAAAATGGGTAACACCTATATTCGAAAGGTGTTCTCTCCATGTTGTTTCATGGAGCACTTCCTTAAGTAGAGTGCTCTTTTTTTCTATCTATGATTACCCTTGCATAAAGCAAGAATAACCAGAATAGTTAAAGCATAGCAAAGTGCATATGCTAAAACTGATTCCACTACTCAAAACCCCCTTTATAGAGCTTTCTTTCATATAGCATCACCCCTTCCTTAATAAAATTAAAAAAGGAGAGAACACCCATACAGGTATTACCACTTAACCATTATATATAAATTAATACTTATAGTCAATATCAAATTGATTATTTTTAAAATTAGTTTGTAGAGCCTTTATTTATAAGAGTTTACGTTAAAATATAGTACTAAACATTTGTACTATATTTTTATTTTTGCTAAGTAAAGATTGCATTTTTCTGAAATATATTATATAATGTATATGGAAAGAGAAATTTACCCATAATAAAAATGGGTAACACCTATATTCGAAAGGTGTTCTCTCCGTATGTTTTTTACGAAGCACTTCCTTAAGTAGAGTGCTCTTTTTTTCTATCTATGATTACCCTTGCATAAAGCAAGAATAACCAGAATAGTTAAAGCATAGCAAAGTGCATATGCTAAAACTGATTCCACTACTCAAAACCCCCTTTATAGAGCTTTCTTTCATATAGCATCACCCCTTCCTTAATAAAATTAAAAAAGGAGAGAACACCCATACAGGTATTACCACTTAACCATTATATATAAATTAATACTTATAGTCAATATCAAATTGATTATTTTTAAAATTAGTTTATAGGGCCTTTATTTATAAGAGTTTACGTCAAAATATAGTACTAAACATTCGTACTATATTTTAAATATAAGATATATAGAAAAAGAAACTCTAATTATAGAATTTCTCTTTTATTAATTTATATATATCTTCATGAATTTCCTCTGGTGATCTCATTTTGTTATTTGAAGAGCATTCGATAAAATTCCAATTATATTTCTTTGCTATTTCAATAGAGGTATCATAAGCCTTTTTTAGATATTCATAGTCTCTTTCATGAATATCATTTTTTATTCCTTCATTACTGGTTCTCTTGCCTTTAAGGGTTCTAGAAAGTTTGAAAGGAACATGCAGAAATATAACTAAATCAGGAATAGGAATACCGATTTTATGATATTCATAGTCATAAACATAATTAATAAAATTTTCTTTTTCCTTAGGATTATCGATTACTGATGATTGATATATTAAAGAAGAAGTGGTATATCTATCAAGTACTATTATATTACCTTTATCATATTCTTGTTTTAAGCCAGTTATCCAAGTAATAGCTCTATCTTGAGCGTATAGACTATTGACAAAATAAGGAGATAAACTAGATATTTTGCCATAATTACCTTTTAGATATTCTTCAACTGGTCTTCCTTGATATGTTCCATAACTAGGAAAATGATGGGTAGTAATTACTTTTTCTTTATCTTTTAATAGTCTGTCTATTAATAGTTTATATTGGACACTTTTACCTACCCCATCGGAAGATCCTTCGATTACAATAAGGTTTCCCATTACTTAACCTTCTTTCTAATATATTTATTTCTAACGTAAGGAATATCGTTATCCATAAAATTACCGATTTCTTCTTTATCAAATTCTTCTGGATTAAAATAAGGAAAATATGTATCTGCGGTATATTCATTTGCTATTTCTGTTAAATACATAACTTCTACGTAAGGCATAAATAGTTCATATATCATTGCTCCACCAACTACCATAAAGTCTTCATTTGTTTTATAAACATAATCTAAAAGTTTATCAAACTTATCAAAGCATACAACATCACACATACTTTCTATATTATGTGATGTTAAAACAATGGGATTTCTTCCAGTAAAGGCTTTCAAAGGCATTGATTCGAATGTGCGTCTTCCCATAATAATATTCTTACCCATTGTCATCTTTTTATAGAAGGCTAAATCTTCTGGTATCTTCCAAAGCAGATGATTATCAATACCAAGTTCGTTATTATATCCTATAGCGGCGATTAAACTTAAACTTTTCATACTATTCCTCCTATTGGGCTATAGGAAAAGTTATTTTTCCCATATGTTTATAATCTGTTATTTTAACATCTTTAAGTTCTTTAGAGTTATCGAATTTAAAGAAATCATCTATATCTTTATTTAACTCGAGGTGCGGATGTGTAGGATATAATATCAAATCAATAATTTTATTTTCTGTATCTAACTTCTTATATTCATCACTTTTAATATCTTTAATTAAACTTAGTTTATCTTCTAGTGATTTTTTCATTTTTACAAGTTCATCATGTGGTAATAGTGATAATTCGTTATATCTATCTTCTCTTCTTATCTGTTCTTTAACACCATCTATTTGATTAACATAAATATGAGCATCCTTAATAGAATAATTAAGTTTACCTACCTTTAATCCAGTAACCTGAGCTATCATTGCTAAGAAACAAGAATATTGTGTAATATTAAATGGAAGCCCAAGAGGTACATCACAACTTCTTTGATGAACAAATAAATTTAGTGTTCCATCAGTAACATCCCATTCTGTAGACCATACACATGATGGAAGTACCGCCGTTCTTAGAAATTCATCTTGCCATAAGCTTTTAACCATTCTTCTATCAGTAGGATTGTTTTTTATAGTATCGATTAAATTTCTAGCATGTTTATATCTATTTGTTATATATCCATAAGCAGTACCTATAGTATAAGCAAACTCTTTACCATAGTATTTAGCACTTTTAATGGTCTTACCTTCTATTTTGCTTTTGGCTTTCATAACATTACCTTTACTATCAAGTTTAGGCTTTAACTCTCCAAAAGGATTATCTACTTCTGTGCTTAATGGATCCATAACAATAACTTCCCTATCCGGATCGTAATTACCACTAGGTTCATATATACGATAAATTCCATCGTCATCTACCATCCATTCATCCCATATATGGACATTTCTTTCATGTAAATCTCTTACGTCGTTGGAGCCCATTTGCCATATCCAAAGCATCTCAGTAACAGCTTGTCTATAAAACATTTGTTTTGTTTGTAAAATAGGAAACTCATCATCTACATCAAAGCAGAAATGAAATTCTGGTATTTTTAGTGTATTAATTCCTGTTCTATTATGAACCTCTATTCCATTATTAATAATTTCTCTAAGTAATCTTAAATATTCTTTATCAAATTCAGTCATAATAACTTACCTCCTCTATTATCATCTATTTAATGATATCATAGAGAAGTAAATAAAGCAACATAATTTACCTATGGTTTACTCACACGGCGATACTCTATTATAACTTTTCGATATATTTTTCTAGTAATATAAGTCCTAAATCTTTTATTAGGGTTAAAGATGATTTGCCAAGTTTTTTTAAACATTCTTTTAGTTTGTTATTATCTTTATTTTCACAGTGGTTTATAGCTTCTTTTACTATATCTTTATCATTGGTATATAAAAGTAATTTATTAAGTTCTTCTTTTAATTCATAATAAGTAATATTTACATTATTTATATTATTGTTACCTTTAGATATTATTCCGTTATTTATAATCATTTTTATCTTCCTTTATAATCTTGTTTTTATTATTATTGCCTTTAGATATAATACCGTTATTAATTAATATATTAGAGTTATGTATTTCTTCATATAACTTTTTTCTATTGTTAATATCGTTTTTTATTTTATCTAAAAGTAATTTATCTTTAGATATTATTTTATGTTCTTCTCCTGATACTGTTTTTATTATAATTGCATAGTATTTTTGGAAGAACATGTATATATTATAGATTAAAATACATGGACCTGATAATATATATAAATCTCCTAGAATTGTCATAATAGTACTAAGAGTATATCTTTCAAATAAGAATCCTACTATTAGAAAACCAATAAGCCATGGTTTTAGAAAAGTAAATATCTTCTTTTTGGGAAGAAGCATGACTCTTACACTTTCTATAGCATTAAAACTAATATTTATTCCTCTTAGGTTTAAATAGCTTTTTGATATAACAAGATTATATTTTTCATATACTAAATCTTTCACTTCAATCACCAGCTATATTATCTCATAAATTATTTGCTTTTGCAATTTATATATGGAAAATAATACCAAAATGGTATTATTTAATTTTAGATAAACGCATAGATTTAACTGTTTTTATATCTTCTTCTCTTGTAATGAATTTCTTATCAATACGTGGTATTCTATTATTAGCAATATATAATTGTTCATCAGCCATATTTAAGATGAAGTTAAACCAATTGTTAATGCTATCGTTAGTATCGTGTTTTAAGTCAAAATATATATTATCTATCATATTAACATAAGTTATTTTGTTTACTAGGATACTACCTGATAGATTAAGTGGGCTGATTTTTAAATTGGTACCATATAATTTATTTACCATTTCGGTAAATTTAATGTTATGTATTATTCTTGATGTTCTACCGTTACCATCTGTATATGGATGAATTCTAAGGAATAATAGATGCATTAAACTACTAGCTAGAAAGGGATTGCTATATAAAAGGGAAGCAGCGTTGTGTTTGAATATTTTTATAAAACTATTCATAAATTTATTTACATCTTTTGCTTTAGCACCTCTCCAGAAAATATCTTCACTACCATCGGGATTGATTCTACTTACATTTACTTCACTCTTTCTATATTCGTAACTAGGAGGCATTTCTCCTTCGGTGATAAAGTTATGTAATAGATGGATTTTTTTGTTACTGATATTTAGGGTATTGAAAAATAATTCGTTATCAGTAAGTTTGTGCATATCAATATTTATATTTTCTATTCTTTTGCTAGAAGATATTTCTTCATATAATAAATAGATCCAATAATTAACAATATATTCTTCATCATAACAAGATAGAGTATGCATATAATTATCAAATTCTCTATTAGTATCCTCTAAATGCTTTAATACTCTAGTGGATAATTTAATTTTATTCACATAATCGAATAAAGAGAAATAATTAATATAATCGTTATTCATTCCATTAACTATTGGCATAACATCACCTCTTGAAGGGTATTATAGCACAAAGAAAAAGAGTAGTCAAATACTCTTATTCTACAGTAACTGATTTAGCTAGATTTCTAGGTTTATCTATATCATAGCCTTTTATTAAAGCTGTATTATATGCAAGAAGTTGCATTGGTATAATAGCGGTAAGAGGAGTTAGAAATTCACTATGATTATCTAGTAATATCTTATATTTAGAAAAATCGTCTTTATCTATATTAGTAATGGCAATAACTTCAGCTCCTCTTGAAGATACTTCTTTTAAGTTACTTATTGTCTTATCACTAATAGATTTATCTAGTACAATAGCAATAACTCCAAAATCTTCGTCTATTAGTGATATACTACCGTGTTTTAGTTCTCCTGCGGGAAAAGCCTCACTATGAATATATGATATCTCTTTAAGTTTTAAACTTCCTTCTAAAGCTAAGTAGTAGTCAATACCTCTTCCTAAATAAAATATATTCTTTTTATCACTTACTAATTTAGCAATTTCTTTATAATTAAAATCATTGATATATTTAGTAATAATATTAGGAAGAAGTTTTAACTCTTTTATTCCTTCATCTTCCATACTACTATTCTTTATGGCAAGTAATATTAGAATAATAACTTGAGCTAAATAAGCCTTAGTAGTAGCTACCGCTATTTCAATACCACAAGGTGTATATATTACATACTTACTTTCTCTTGCAATAGAAGAATCTCGTCTATTTACTATGGATAATGTATCTATATTATGTTCATTTGCTAGTTTCATAGCCGCTAATGTATCAGCAGTTTCTCCAGACTGAGATATTAGTATTACTAAAGTATCTTTATCAAAGAAATTCTTTTGATATCTATATTCTGATGCGTAGTAGACATTAGTCCTAATATTGGCATATTTTTCTATATAATATTTGCCTATATATCCTGCAAAAGAAGCACTACCGCAGGCTACAATATCGATATTTTTATATTTTTTTATATCAAATATATCTCCTACTTTATTATCTTTAGTATATAAAGATAATATCTTTTTTACTATTTCATCTTCTTCATTAATTTCTTTTAACATATAGTGATCATAACCGTTTTTACTGATTTCTTCACTATCACCATTAAATATTTTTATATCTTTATGTATTTCGTTTAAATCTCTATCATAATATTTTATATTATCTTTAGTAAGAACTACTATATCATAATTATTAAGAATAATATATTTATTAGTAACATGTATAATAGCGGGAATATCACTAGCTAAAATGTTTCCTTCATTACTAGTTCCCACTATTAGGGGACTATCTTTTCTAATACCAAAAATAGTATCAGGATAATCATCATTAATAATATTAAAAGCATAACTACCTTTAAGAATATAAGTAGCTTTATTTAATGCTTTAAGCATATCTTTCTCTGTATTATATAAATCATCTATAACAGCACTAGCTACTTCTGTATCTGTTTCTGTATTAAATACATATCCTTTTTCTATAAGTTTATTCTTAAGTTCATTATAATTTTCTATAATACCATTATGAACTAGTGTAATCTTACCTTGCCTATGGGGATGAGCATTAATATCTGTAGCGCCACCATGCGTAGCCCATCTAGTATGAGAAATACCAATATTAGCCTCATCATCATAATTTAATATTTTATCTAAATTTTTAATAGGTCCTTCTTTTTTTATAATATTAATTTTACCATTCTTCATATAAGCAATTCCTGAAGAATCATAACCTCTATATTCTAATGACTTTAAACCGGTCATTATTGTTTTTATAACATTTTTATCACCAGCATAACTTGCTATGCCACACATAATTACCTCTTTTCTATATTTAGTTATTACTTTGTTACAATATTGATTTTGCTTTTTATAATAACTTATGAGCATATAACCCAAAGTAGCATCCGCCGAAAATTCGATAACTACTATCCTCGTCAACTATTTATAGTTCAGGCGCTAATCTATAAATAATACCTCCTTTAGTTTATAGACTTACCATAATTATAGCAGATAAATAAACAATTGTAAATATACTATTTCATCCATAAATTTACTTCAATCTATCAATCAATTCACTTATTATAACTGTATCTTCTATTTTATTTACACTACTGCACTTCTTACCTATA
>CAKPSW010000013.1 GCA_934183705.1 uncultured Bacilli bacterium
ACAGAAGCATGGTAAGCTTCAGGGGTAAGTTCAATTCTTACATTCAGCACCAGATTGATATTAAACTCGAACTTTTCGAGATAATGTAAAAACTACTCTCAAAATAAATTGAAAGTAGTTTTATTTTTTTATTAGAAGAGTTTTCTATATTTTTGGCATTTTCTCCATTTTTCGTGCAACTACAATTGTTAGTTTTTTTTTCTTAATTTGTCTTAATTATGTAATAATTTTATATAAAAATGTGATATACTAGATGTAATTGACTTTAGGAGATGATAAATTTGAAAACATATATTGTATTAGATGAATCTGGAGCAATGCATTTAAAAAATGAAAGATATTTTGTTATAGCAGGTTTTATTACTAGAGAACTACATAAAGTAACATCATCTCATAAAAGAGTTGAGGAAGTTGTAAAACAAAGAAAAAATATACCTATTAATCAAAGAATCGAATTAAAATCATCTCACATAAATGATAGTCAACAAGCATTATTTCTTAATGAATTATATTCTTTATCAGGTGTAGTACCAATAGCTATAGTTGTTGACAAAGAAAATCTAAAAAAATTTGGTGCTTCTGAAAATGTTGCTTATAACTTTTTTGTAAAAACCTTATTAAAATATTTATTTAAGTGTAATATTCCTATTTTACAAACTGATCAAATAGAACTAAGAGTTGATAATAGAAATACATCTGTAAAAACTTTAAAAGATTTAGAAACATTTCTACAATGGGAATTTGAATTAATGGATTTAGAAGTTGAAGTTAAATATTTAGACTCAAAGGATAATAGAGATGTACAAATGGCTGATTATGTTGCTAATTTAGTTTGGAAAAAACACAATCGACCAAATGAAGATTTATCAAGAAGGATTCCACAGTATTATAGAACTTATATTTCAAAATTTCCTTTTAAATTATTTGGACATAATCCAAGTATAAAACAACTAGAAGAAGAAAAAGAAAAAAATTTAGAAGAATTAGTTGTAAATTCATAAAAAAATGATATAATATTATCAGAAGACCTTTAAGGTGTATCGAACTAAGCATTATATGTGCGAATGTTCTAATCGTATGTTAAGTACGGGATCCCTTAGGCAGAAAAGTAATCCAAAAGGGTTACTTTTTCTTTTAAAGTATGTTATACTTATATCGGTTAATAGTTATTACTAACTATTTCTTTTGCTTTAGAAGTTGTCATAATTCTTCCTTTAGGGCAGCATATTTAATTATTGCTCGAATACTTCGAAATGACTATAGAAACTACTCTCAAAATAAATTGAAAGTAGTTTTATTTTTTATAAAATGCAATTAATAATTCTCTAAACTAATATTAAACTAGTGACTTTTCATCGTAAATTTGATACAATTAAGAAGAGGTATAGATATGAAGAGAATTAAAAAATATAGTATGGCATTACTACCGATATTGATACTATTTATAATAGAATATTTTAATATCAATTTAAATGATATTGTAGGTAATACTGATGCTTCTTCTGCTACAACAGTATCATCTAGAGAAGACATACCACAGTATAGTAATAAATCGTATGTTATAATAAATGATAATGAACCTTATTTTAGGGAAGAAGATATAAATACAAATACTTTTGAGAAATATGGTGAATTGGATAACTTAGGTAGATGTACTCTAGCTTATGCTAATATAGATAAAAGTATGATGCCTACGGAAAAAAGGGGTAGTATTGGAAGTGTTAAGCCTACTGGATGGCATACTATTAAATATGATATTGTGGATGGTAAGTATTTATATAATAGATGTCATCTAATAGGATACCAGTTAACTGGTGAGAATGCTAATGAAAAGAATCTAATTACTTGCACTAGAAGTATGAATACAATAGGTATGTTAGAATTTGAAAATAAAGTGGCTAAATATATTAAAGAGACAAATAACCATGTATTATATAGAGTAACGCCTGTATTTGAAGGAGATAATCTATTAGCCACTGGAGTAGAGATGGAAGCTTTGTCTATTGAAGATAATGGAGAGGGAGTAAAATTTAATGTTTTTGTTTATAACATAGAAGATGGTATTATAATAGATTATAAAACGGGTGATAGTAAGTTATATGACTAAAAAAGATATGGAACACATTATTCCATATCTTTTTTTAGTTTTAAAGTTTTATAAACGGGTATTTCTACATCTTTTAAATCTTCTTCTTCCATTAAAGAAAGACTATGTCTATTTTGACTTTCACCATCTTTAGTGGTGGCTAAAGAAATTTGTTTTAAAACTCTAATTTGATCTTCGCTATCTAATAAATAAAAATATTTGATTATCTTCTCTTCTTTAGACATAATTTCATTATAAGAGTTACGTGTATTGCTTTGTGTTATAGTATCTACTTCTGTTATAGTCTCTTTAACTCTATCCTTATCAGTAGTAAGACCATTTTTATCTAAATTGTTAATAACACATTCCATATTGTAATCAGCTTCATTATTTCTAGTCTCTACACTTTTCCTTTTTTTAGACACATATGCAAATGAAGAAAGAATTGCAACACCACCAGATATTCCAGCGGTACAAGCAAAGTTGACTAAACTAAAATCAAGTATATTAAGACCATATACACTACCTAAAGCAATAGCTAAAGCACTACCATTAATTAATAGTTGTCCTATAATTTCTCTTTTATAATTGAACTCCTCATTATAATTATCTATTTCTTCTTCAAGATCACAATTATTGTTTTCGATATCTTTCATATTATCCCTCCTTTTTTGGGTAAAAATATAATACCACAAAAGAAGAAAAATAGCAAATATTTTCTATATTTAAATAAAAAGTATTTAAAAAAAAGAAAAATTGTAGTAAAATGTATATAGGTGATAAATAATGCATATGTATGTAGTAGAATATTTAAATGAAAATGAATTTAATAAAAAGATAAGAGCACTTAAGAAATATAATATGCTTGCTTATAAGAAACTAATATTTGATTGTGTACCAAAATTGCGTGATGGAAACATTCAGGGTGTAGCGGTATCTAAAAATAGTAAAGAAGGTATTATGAAGTATGAATATAAACTACCTACTGATAGAATGTTTTCACAAGTTCATGGTGATATAATTCTTCATTATACTATTTATGAGAATCAAAAGTTAATAATGCTTGATACTATAACTCCTGAGGAAATATTAAGTGAAGGACATCAAAAGGAGTTAACTACTTATAAAGGTGTAATGGTATCTAAATCTCATGCTGAAAGAGATATGTTTAAAATAAACTTATTAAATAGTATGAATAAGAATGGTTTTTTAAATAATAAAGCTTTAATAATTATAGGTTCTATATTGTTAATATTAATTGTTGTATTACTAATATTTATCTTAAAATAAAAATATGTTCACATTATAGTGAACGTATTTTTTATATTTCTCGCATATTATCAGCATTTTTATAAGGATCATTTGGATCAATATAATCAACAAATAAAATTCCCTTTAAATGGTCAAGTTCATGTTGAAAAGCAATAGCTAAATCTTCACGGACACGATATTTAATTAAATTACCATCTAAATCGTATGCTTCGACGGTAATTCTTGCATGTCTAGGTACAATACCATCTACTTCACGATTAACACTTAAGCAGCCTTCGCCTTCACCGGCATAAATCATCTCTTCGGAATAAGATATAACTTTAGGATTGATAAGAATGTAATCATCAAATACGCCTTCTCTTCTTTCATAGCAGACAACAAAAAAATTCTTATTAATTCCAAGTTGAGGAGCCGCTAGACCCATACCTGGTCTTAAGTTATATTTTTTAGAATATTTTTCTATTTGTGAATATCTTAAATGTTTTAACATTTCTGGTATAATATTTTTATATTCTGTACATAAAGGAAATTCAACGTCAGTATTTTCTGCTCTAACACGAGGATCTTTTTCATCTAAAATATCTTTTGTTCTAAGCATAAAATCATTCCTTTCTTCCAGAAGATATTTTAACATAAAAATAAAAAAAAGGGAAGAGTTTTCCCTAAATATTATGCAGTCACTCTAGAACCTATTATAATAACAAGTAAAATGAATAAGACAAGTACAATAGCGGCACTGCTTCCATAAGAAGAACCGTAGCCATAACCATATCCCATCATAGGATAGCCATAACTCATATTATTTGATGAACCGCATCCGCAGCTATTGCCATATCCTCCAGAATATCCTCCGTAATAATACATAAATATACCTCCTTTACGTGATATCTAATATAGTTTATGGAGATATATATTTTATGTACCTACACTCGCCTAAAAAAGCAAAATATTGACAAATAATAGAAAGTGGCATATAATATATAACACAAGGAGAGAAGTATAATGAAAAAAACTTATTATGAAATTAAATTATCTAACGATGAAACTAGAAAATTTAGAGTTATATGCGACTTTACAGTATTAGGTATTAGAGAGATTGTAACAAATAGAATAATAGCTATGAAATGTTCTCATGATGCTTGTATAAATAATTATGGTTTAACATGTGAAAACTTATTTATTGAAGTTAATAAAGAAGAAGCTGAAAATTATAAAAAAATGATTTCTTCAAATAAAGAAGTAAAAACAGCGTATAAGGAATATCTAAAAGAAGTAGAAGAAAATTCATTTAGAAAATACGAAGATGCTCTTATTGTATATAAGGGACAAAAAAAACGCAAACGTACAAGATAAATTAATATATAGATAGAATAAAATATTAATAATTGCATAGCCTTTACTAGGTGATATTATGAAAAAAATATTGATATTTACATTATTCTGTCTTTTTTTAATACCAATAAATAAAGTCTATAGTGAAATGAATCTGGCGGAAGGTGCTAAATCTGCTATTCTAATTGAAGCTTCAACAGGAGAGATACTTTATCAAAAAAATGCTTATGAAAAATTACCACCTGCTTCGATGACAAAAATGATGAGTATGCTCTTAATAATGGAAGAGATTGAAAAAGGTAATTTAAAATGGGATGAAATGATAACAGCATCAGATAAAGCAGCAAGTATGGGAGGTAGTCAAATTTTCTTAAAAGCAGGAGAGAAAATGAGCACGACTGATATGTTAAAAGGAATATCGATTGCTTCAGGAAATGATGCTACTTTAGCTATGGCTGAGAGAATATCAGGAACCGAAGAAGAGTTTGTAAAGAGAATGAATAGTAAGGGTAAAGAATTAGGTCTTAAGAATACTAATTTTGTAAATGCTACAGGATTAGATATTGATAATCATTATTCAAGTGCTTATGATATGGCTCTTATTGCTAAAGAATTAGTGAAACATGAGAAGATATTAGAATTTAGTTCAACATATGAAGATTATTTAAGAAAAGATACTAAAAATCCATTTTGGCTCGTTAATACTAATAAATTAGTTAAGTTTTATAGTGGGGTAGATGGCTTAAAGACTGGTTTTACAAGTGGTGCTGGATACTGTCTTACTTCTACCGCTAAAAAAGAGAATATGCGTCTTATTACTGTTGTAATGAATGAGGAGACGGCTGCTAAAAGAAGTAGTGATACTACACAAATGTTAGATTATGGTTTTAATACATATGCTGTTAAAACAATCGTAGATGATAAAAAAGTAATAGGAAAGGCTGATGTCTTTTTAGGAGATAAAAAAACAGTAGATATTACTTCTTTGGAAGAAGTAACTATTCTTAAGAAGAAGACTGAAGAAGATAGAAATATAACTTATAAAGTTAATGTACAGACGCTTACTGCTCCTATTAAGAGGGGTGATAAAGTAGGTACTATCGATATTATTGAAGATGGAAAAGTAATTTCTACTATTTTAGCTACAGTAGTAGAAGATGTAAATAAAGCTAATATATTTAAAATATTTATTCGTACAGCAGCTAATATTATTAGAGGAGATTTAAGGTTTTAAATCTTCTTTTTTGTTTTTTTGATAGTTATTATAATAAGAGTTTTCTTGATTATTTTTATATTTTAGATTGCGTACAAAGCCTATGGCATGGTATAATAAATGCAAATTGGAGTGATTATAAGTGGGAAAAATATCAAATGTTTTTAAATTGTACGTCAGCAATAGATTTTAATTTATTCTTTAATTATATATATGGATTGTGTTTTAGTAGTCCATATAGTTGGAAAGATAACGAATGGAAGAGTAATGACGGTAAAATAGATTATACAGATAGTTTTGGGGTGTTTGATTTAAATAGAAAAAAGATTATAGAGTGTTTAGTAAAAAATCATGATTATAGGGATGAAAGTGAAGCCATAGAATACAAAAGGAGATTAATTAAATGAGAGTAGTAAGTATAGGTGATTTAGTAGTAGATTACTATTATAAAAATAATAAATTAATAGGAATTAATGGTGGTATGACGTCTCATAATATAATTGCTAATTTAGCGAAAATGAAAGTAGATACTTCTGTATTTGGATGTTGTGGTGATGATTTACAGGGTAAAATTGCTATTAATTCTTTAGAAAAAATTAATGTTGATATAAGTAATATTAAAATAATCAAAAATATTAGAACTAGATGTTTTCATATTTCTTATTATGAAAAAGATAACAATTTAACTTTTGCGTCTAAAAAAAAGTGTCCATTTTGTAATAATAAAAAATGGTATGATAAAAGTTTAATTGATACAAGTTATATCTTATCTAATATTAAGGAAGAAGATGTTTTAGTTTTTGATAATTTAAATGACAAAAATCAATTAATTATTGATAATACCAACAATAAAAAAGTAATTGATTTAGGACAATACTTTGAGTTCGAAAGTTTAACTAATGAAGAGGTTATAAATAAAATAGCGAATAAATTTGAGATAATAAATTTTAATGAAAGAGTATCAAATTATCTTATAAATAAATTTAGTTTATGTAGTGATAAAGAGCTTTATAATATTATAAGACCAAATTTAATGACAATTACAAGAGGAGAAGCTGGCGTTACATTTATAACTAATGATGATATATATGACTTTGAATTACTTAATAAAGGGAATGTGGTTGATTCAACTGGCGCTGGGGATGCTTTTATTTCAAGTATTATTAAAGCAGCAATTAAAGATGATTTTAATTATAATTTTGATAATTTAAAAAAATGGTATGAAACTTCTAATAAACTTACCTTTAAAGCGGTTTCTAAAATGGGAGCAAGAGGACATATCAATACGTTATATAAAATTAAAAATGATAATGATAGTTGTACTTGTGATACTTTTATAATTTGTGAAAGAAAAAAAATAAAAAGATGTAGTATAAATATTAATAATTTAGAAAAAAGGATTATTAATTCCATTAGTTCTTCTTTAAATACTAAATTAGATGAAATAGAATTTGATAATAATAATTGTTTATTTATTGGTACTGGAGGTTCTTATGCTGGAGCTTACTTTGCATCAAGAGTCATAAATAAATTATATGGTACTAATACTTATGCAATATATCCTAGAGATGTTCTATATAGAAATAATAGCAATATTGATAAAGTTATTTTATTTTCTTATTCTGGTACAACAAATGATATTATTAATAGTGTTAAGAATTTTGACAATAAAAATATTTATATAATTACAAAAGGTGAGCCTAAAAATATTGTATTAAAAACAGGATTATTAAAGAAAAATATATTAAGTTATAGAACGGCGTCAAATAGGGGAAAAGAAAGGGGATTTTTATCATTTGAGGGTGCAGTAGCACCTGCTGCTATCTTTTTAAAATACTTTTTGGATAAGACAAAACCTAATATTAATATTAATGATTTTATAATAAATTCTATTATGTATTGGAATAGGCAAATAAAAAAAGTAATTGATAATAAGTTGATTGAAAAATTAAAGATGCAAAATACAATAAATATTTTTAAGGGAGATTATACTAATACAGCAAGCTATGATTTGGAAAGTAAAATTATTGAATCAGGAATATTTAATTGTATCATTCATGAAAAAAAGAATTTTTCACATGGAAGATTTGTTAATTTTGAGAACCTAAATAATAAAATATCAATATATTTTAAACAAAAATTTACAAGCAAATATGAAGAAGAATTGTTAAAGTATTTAGGTGATAATTGTGTATTAATAGAAAGTAATTATGATGGTTTATTAGCAGAGTTTGATTTACTTATAGCATCTCAATTTATAATTTATTATATTGGTAAGATATTAGATGTTGATGTTTCAAAGCCAAAATATACAGAGGAAGCTATGAAAATATATTTTTATAAAGGAGAGTTATAATGATTCATGAAATGAAATTGCAAGAAGAATATTTTAATTATATATTAAATGGTACTAAAAGAATAGAAATAAGATTAAATGATGAGAAGAGAAAAAATATTAAATTAGGTGATAAAATTAAATTTTTAAAAGAACCACTTTTAAATGAATCATTTGAGGCAGAGGTAATTGGTCTTTTAAACTATCGTTCTTTTGAAGATTTAATTAGGGATTATGATACTTCTATTTTATCTGATAATACAGTTAGTAAAGAAGAGGTTTTATCTACTTTAAGTAAGTTTTATAGTAGGGAAGATGAAGATAAAAACGGCGTATTAGGTATTAGAATTATTCTAATTTAATTATTTATATATGTTATGGTAAGGGGGATTTAGTAATGGAAGTATATAGTTTGAGTAGTTATATTAATATTTTAAGTTATGAAGATTTTATTAAATTGGCTACAGAAATATATAATATTACAGATTTTATTTCTAAAGACTATTCTGATTATAAAAAGTGGTACTTTAATAAACAAATACCTAGAGTTATAACTGGTGATGGTGAGGTATTCTTTATAAGAGATGATGATAATAAAATTATTGCTATGACTTCTTTAAAAAGATGTTATGATGAGAGGAAGATTTGCACTTTGTATGTTGCTTCGGAATACAGATGTCATGGACTAGCCACTTTATTGTTAACTTCTGCAATGGAATTTTTGGGAACTACTAAACCAGTAATCACTTTAGCGGGTTATAAATTGCCGATGTTTAAGCCTCTTTTTGATAAATATGGTTGGAAATTAACTCAAGTAATTAAGCATCCAGATGATAATAAAAGAGATGAGATGTGTTTTAATGGTAATCTTTTAGAAGATGGTTCTAAAAAAGTTAAAGAAAAAATTAAAAAATAATAAAATTTTAGTTAAGAGGGATTTAAAGTTTTAAATCTTCTTTTTTTATAAAAAAATAAATATTTTATCCAAAAAGTTACAATTTTTTAATACTTTTGGTGTTTATATATTATAGAGGGTTATTAGGAGGTGAATAATGTCGAATGAAATAAATAGCTAGTATTGTCGAATTTGTATATTTTAAATTAAAGATATGCTAAATTATAACTGAGGTGAATAAAATTGTTAAAGACAAGTATGGAGTTTAGGAGGGGGATACTTTTTATAAGAGTAATAGGGGATTTGAATAAAAATACTATTAAAGATATAATAGATGAAGATTTTAAATATGTTGTGATAAATATTGATAATATATATTCGATAGATAGTTATAGTATAAAATATCTAAATAAATTATACAAGGAATTTAAAAAGAGTAGTGGTAACATGATAATATGTGATAAATTTAATTTATCTAGAAAATTGTTTAATAATATACCTAAAATTGATAATGAATATGAAGCATTTGAATTATTTGAAAGGATGATATAGTGAATAAATATGAAGATGTAATTACTTCTTGTAGTGGTCTTATATATGCTATCATTAATAAGTATTTTCATAACTATGATAGAGAAGATCTTTATCAAGAAGGAGTAAAGGGAGTGATACGTGCTTATAATAATTATAAGACTAATAAAGGGGTTAAGTTTTCTACTTATGCTTATAAGTATATTTATGGTGAAATTTATGCCTATATACATAATAATAAGGCATTAAAAGTATCTAAGGAATATTATACATTGTATAAAAAGATATATGAGGTAAAAGAAATTTTAAGGCAAAAGCTTATGAAAGAGCCTTCTAATAGAGAGATAGCTATGTATATAGAACTTGATGAAAAAATAATAGATGAAGTTATAAATAGTATGTCTACTATGGATAGTTTAGAGCGAGTAATCTTTAATGATGGTAAAGATTTGCATCTAGTAGATACTATTTGTGATAAAAAAGATAATTATAATATAGATAGTATAATGTTAAATGATATTATAAATAGCTTGCCGAGTCCTGATAAGGAAATTATATATCTAAGATATTTTGAGGATAAAACGCAAGCTGAAATAGCTAATATTTTGGGTATTAATCAAGTTGGTGTATCTAGATGTGAAGGTAGAGCTAAGAAGAAGATTAAAACTATTTACCAAAATGTAGCATAAATAACCAGCAAATATTAAAAATGTAACCGATTTGTTTACATAAAAAAGATAAAATTTGTGAGAAAATAAAGTAAGGTGATGGTAAGTGGATAAAAGACGAGAAAAACATTATGATGTATATGAGTTGATTGCAAAAAATATAAAGTATTATCGAAAAGAAGAGAAACTTACACAAGCACAATTAGCGGAAAAGACAGGATATTCTCATGAATTTATAAGGCGAATAGAGGCACCTAATAGTAAGAAAAACTTTTCAATTGATGCTGTTAGTAATATTGCTAATGCATTAAATATAAATATTGAGATATTATTTGAGAAAAGAGAAGAGGATGAAGAAAAATAGCAAGAACTTGCTATTTTTTTCTTTGCTTTTCACTTAATATATAGTATAATAAATGTATGGTGATTACAGATGGAGTATAATAGTGAGCGAGAACTATTTGAAGATTTAAAAGGTGCTTTTAAAGTTAAACTTAGAATGATAGAAGGAAAATATGATAATATTAGTATGCTTGATATTTATGATTATTTAAAATTAAATAAATGGCGTTATGCTAAAGATCTTACTATATCTGAGATAGTAAATGATATAATAGATGTTGACATTGCAAAGGTAGAAGATTATATAGAATCTAGAAAAGAGGAGACGGTAATATGAAAATAGCATTAATAATAGTTGGCGTTATTAGTTTTATAACACTACTAATAACAATAATAAGTAAAAATAAAAAGAAAAAGTGTATATCAGGGATAGTATTATCTTTTGGTATATTATTAATATCAGCATATCTATGTATTCCAATATTTAAAAACACTAATTATGGATTAGATCTTCAAGGAGGTTTTGAGGTATTATATCAAATCGAACCACTAGAAGGAGAACTTACATCTGATATGGTATATAATACCTATAAAGCTATTTTAAAGAGAATAGATATTTTGGGTGTTAATGAACCAGAGATTAGTATTGAGGATGGTGATCGAATTAGAATAGCTCTAGCAGGTATTACTAACGAAGATGAGGCGAGAGAAGTTATATCTTCAACAGCGGTATTGTCTTTTAGGGATTATTCTGATAATTTACTTATGACTTCTGATGTTTTAGGTGGTGCTGCATCTGTTACTTCTGATCAGTATGGTCATCCAGCGGTAAAACTATCTATTAAGGATAATGATAAGTTTTATAATGTTACTAATAGTATTAAGGATATGACTAATAATATTATTGTAATTTGGTTAGACTTTGATGAAGAGGCTGATTCATACTATAAAGAAAAAGGTAATTGTGGTTCCCTTTCAACTTCTAGATGTTTAAGTGCTGCGAGAGTATCAGAAGCTTTTTCATCTGATGTAATAATACAGGGTAATTTTTCTGAAGAGGAAGCTAAATCGTTAGTTGAACTTATTAATTCTGGTTCACTTCCTACTAAACTTAGTGAAATTTCTTCAAGAACAGTAGAGGCTACATATGGGGAAGAGAGTCTTAATAAAACTTTAATAGCTGGAATAATTGGTATTATTCTTGTAATTGTACTATTGACTCTTTTATATCATTTTAGTGGTTTTATAGCAGGTGTTGCTTTAATGTTATATACTATGGCATCATTTTTGGTATTTTATTTGATTCAAGGTACGTTAACTCTTCCTGGTATAGCTGCTATGCTACTGGGTATTGGTATGGCGGTTGATGCTTCTATTATAACTTTTGAGAGAATAAAAGATCAGCTAAAGATAGGGATTCCTCTTAAAGAGGCTGTAAAACTTGGTAATGAAGAGTCATTATCTAGTATATTAGATGCTAATATTACTACTTTTATTGTAGCGGTAATATTGTTTATATTGGGACAAAGCTCAGTAAAGGGATTTGCTACAATGTTAATTATTAATATTATATTAACGATAATTATTTTAGTATATTTAGAGAAACATATAATTATGTTATTTGCGTCTTCAGGAGTATTTGATAATAAGATAAATTTATTTATTGGTCTAGGAAAGAAGAAGATAATACCTGCTAAGGAGATAAGAATACCGTTTAAGAAGTTAGATTTTGTAAGATCTAGAAAGATTATGTTACCTCTTATCTTATTAGTAATTATAGGAGGAATGACTTTCTCACTGGTAAAGGGATTTAATTTTGCAGTAGATTTTACTGGTGGTACTAGTATTACAGTAAATGATACTAAGGATATTTCTCTAGATGGATATACTATTGAAAAGATAAATAAAACTAAAGATAGTACTACGATGATAATTAAAGAGAAATTAACTAAAGAAGAGATATCTGCTTTGTCTTCAAAGTTTAAAGAAGAATATAATTTATCAGCGGATATTTATGTTGTATCTGATCTAGTAAAGAAGGAGCTTATTAAGAATGCTATTATTGCTTTAGTTATTGCTTTTGTTGGTATTACTATTTATGTAAGTATTAGATTTAGATTTAATTATGCTATATCTGGTATTGTTGCTCTTTTGCATGATGTTCTTATAACTTTTATATTCTTTGGTGTAGTAGGGTTAGAAGTTGATTCTATATTTATTGCGGCTATTCTTACTATTATTGGATATTCGATAAATGATACTATTGTAACGTTTGATATGATAAGAAGGAATTATAAATCTAAGAAGAACATTAATAAAGAAGGGCTTATTGATGTTGTAAATGATTCGGTTAGACTTACTTTCTTTAGATCAATTATGACTACTGTTACTACAATAATACCTATAGGGTGCTTAATATTCTTTGGAGCTAGTGAAATATTAAACTTTAATTTGGCTCTTCTGGTGGGCTTTATAGCAGGAGTATTCTCTTCTATATATGTATCTAATCAGTTATGGTTAATACTTGAGTCTAAGAGAATATCTAAACCTAAAAAGGTGAAAAAGGAGTTAAAGGAAGTAGATGAATTGAAAGTAAAAGGTGTAAATTGTTAAGTAAGAGGAAAAGTTTTTTCCTCTTATAAACTTACTTAAGAAGGTGATTATATGAGTATTAAAACTAAATATATTACTATTGATGATCTTATTGATAAATTTAAGATGTATAATACAAATGAAGAAGATATAAAGTTAATAAGAGATGCTTATAATTATGCTTATAAGAAGCATTTTGGTCAAAAGAGAATATCTGGAGATGATTATATTTATCATCCTCTTAATGTAGCTTTAATATTAACTGAAATATCAGCGGATGCCGAGTGTATGGCAGCGGCTCTTTTGCATGATACTATTGAGGATTCTGATGCTACTTATGAAGAGATTAAAAGTCTTTTTGGAGGAGAGGTTGCTCTTTTAGTAAATGGCGTAACTAAGATAAATAAGCTTAATTTTACTTCGGAGTCTGATGCTACTTCAGCATATCAAAGAAAGATATTAGTTGGACTTTCTGAGGATCCTAGAGTTATTATTATTAAGCTTGCTGATCGTCTTCATAATATGCGTACTATTGATGTATTAAGTGAAGATAAGCAAAAGAAAAAAGCTAAGGAGACGCTAGAGATATTAACTCCTGTAGCTCATAGACTTGGTATATATAAAATTAAGAGTGAACTTGAGGATTTATCTCTTCGTTATTTAAAACCTGATGCTTATTTTGATATAGTAGAAAAACTTAATCTTAAAAAGACGGAACGTGATGAGGCTGTAAATAAGATGATGGAAGAAGTATCTCTTCTTTTAAAAGAACATAATATTATGCATGAAATAAAGGGAAGAAGTAAGAGTATTTATAGTATATATAATAAGTTATCTAAAGGTAAGAAGTTTGATGAAATATATGATATTTTGGCTTTAAGAGTATTTGTAGATACAGAGCAAGAGTGTTATTTAGCACTAGGTCTTATTCATTCTAAATATAAACCGGTACCTAAGAGATTTAAGGATTATATAGCTATGCCTAAAACTAATTTATATCAGTCTCTTCATACTACTGTATTTGGTATTGATGGTAAATTATTTGAAATACAAATAAGGACTTATGAAATGGATAAGATAGCGGAATATGGTATTGCGTCGCATTGGTCATATAAAGAGAATAATACTTCTTTTAAGAGTATTAAGGATGTTACTGAAGAGAAGTTACAGATATTTAGAAATATTATTGAACTTAATGAGGATGCTAATACTTCTGAGGAATTTGTCTCTTCGGTAAAGAATGATATTTTATCTAATAATGTAATATATGTTTATACTCCTAAAGGAGATGTTATAGAACTGCCTTTTGAATCTACACCGGTAGATTTTGCTTATAAGGTACATAGTGAAGTGGGAGATAGAATTATAGGGGCTATCGTAAATGATAATATTGTACCTTTAGATTATAAATTAAAGACGGGTGATATTATTAAGGTCAATACTAATAAAGCTTCTAAACCTAGTAAAGATTGGCTTTCATTTGTTGTTACTGAAGGAGCTAGAAATAAAATTAAGGCTTATTATAGTAGATTAGAGAAAAATGAGAATATTGAGAAGGGCAGTAATCTTTTAGAAAAGGAATTGAGACGTGAGAATATTAGTATAAATGAGTTTTTATCTAATAAAAATATTGATAAGTTATTAAGTGAATTTAAGTTTAAGAATATAGATGAATTATATATTGATATTAGTCTAGGTAAGCATACACCGGCTTCTATTATAAAGATTATTAATAAAAAAGAAGAAGAGAAGCCTTCTATTATGAATAAGATTAATGAAAATACTTCATATAAAGATACTAAAGTTAGAAGTAATAATGATGTTTTAGTAGAAGGAATGAGTGAAATTAAAGCTAATTTAAGTCTTTGTTGCAGGCCTCTTCCTGGAGATAATATAATTGGTTACATAACTAAAGGATTTGGTATTACTGTTCATCGTAGTAGTTGTAAGAATATAATAGATATTGATGAGAGACTTATTAATGTAAAATGGAATGACAATTTGAATAAGAAATATCCATCAGGAATATTAGTATATACTAATGCTAATGATAATTTACTTGATATTATTACTAAGGCTTCTGCGAATAATATAATAATTGATAGTATATCTACTATAAATAAGAGTTCTAATAAAGTATATAGTATGACTTTATTAGTAGAAAATAAAGAAAAACTGGAAAAGTTTATGAATGATTTACTTAATTTAAAGTTTATAGAAAAAGTAGAAAGAGAGATAAATTAATGAAAGTAGTAGTACAGAGAGTTATATCTTCTAGTGTAGAAGTTAATAATAAGATAGTTGGTAAGATTGATAATGGTCTTATGTTACTAGTAGGATTTACTCATAATGATAGTGATAAAGAGATTGATTATATGGTAGATAAGATAATTAATTTGAGAATATTTGATGATGAAAATGGGGTTATGAATAAGAGTCTTATTGATACTTCTTATAGTATATTATCTATTAGTCAGTTTACTTTATATGCTGATACTACTAAGGGGAGAAGGCCTTCGTATGTTAATGCTGCTCCTGGTATTGAAGCTACTATTTTATATGATAGATTTAATGATAAATTAAGGAGTAAGAATATTAAAGTAGAGACTGGTATTTTTGGAGAAGAGATGAAGGTATCACTAGTTAATGATGGTCCTATTACAATATTATTAGAGAAGTAATATTTCTTCTTTTCTTTTTGCCATTTATGTCTATAGTCATTAGAGAAATATTTATATTTAAGGCTTTTATTTAGTTTTAATTTATGGTATTATAGATAGTGACTGGAGAATATAATATGGAAAATAGAGAAGATGATATAAAATTACTTAGAGACTTATTTATAGATATTGATTATGAAATGGTTACTAATGATAGAGATATGAATAATAGTATTATTAAAAGTAGATTAAAGTATATTAAAAGTGCTACTAAATATATACCTTTAACAAAGTTATATAAATTATATAAAAATATAACTAATGTATATGAAGAGAGAAGAGAGGATAAACATTTAGAAGAGATAGAATATAATATGATAATGTATTTTATATATTTACTTAATACTAATATTCTAAGTGAAGATAAAAAAGAAGAGTTAGTTTTGAATATGTTATTTTTATATGAGAGTAATCTAAGTAACTTAGAAATAATTAGAAAAGAGAATGATGGTAAATTAAGAGTATATTCATATACTGAAAAGTCTAGTAGGCATATATATGATGCTAGGGAAGAAATAAAGGCTTTAGAGAAGGTTAATTATTCCTCTAAAAGTATGCTTAATGTACTTCTAGATAATATAGGAATTATAATGAAAGGTTTTAATAATATTCTTGATGATGATGTTAAAAATCTTGGTATGACTAGATCTAAAAAAAGAATAAAATAATAAAAAGTAATTGACAACTAAAAATATTAATAATATAATAATTATAGTTTCTATTACTATTAGTGACAAGTAGTATAAAAAAGGTAGAACGGATAGTTTCCGATATCAAACTAGTAAAAGAGCACATTAAGTGAAAAAGGGTGGCACCGCGGAAGTATATTTCGTCCCTATAAATTCATTTAATGTGCTTTTAATTATGAAAGAAGGAATAAAAGATGAAAAATAAGTATAGAACTATCTACTGTGGTGAAATAACTAAAGATAATATTGGAGAAGAGGTTAGAGTAGCAGGATGGGTAGAACAAATAAGAAATTTAGGAAGTTTAGTGTTTTTAACATTAAGGGATGAGAGTGGTATAATTCAGTTAATAAGTGAAGAGATAGATAAATTTGATAATCTTACTAGAGAGAGTACTATTACCGCTAGGGGAATAGTAAGACATCGTGCTGAAGGTATGACTAATCCAAATATGAAAACTGGTGAAGTAGAAGTATTAATATCTTCTTATGAAATATTAGGCCTTGCTAACAATGTTTTACCATTTGAAATAAATCATAGTACAGAGGCTTTTGAGGATACAAGACTTAAATATCGTTATTTAGATTTAAGAAATCCTATCGTACATGATAAAATATTATTTAGGACTGAAGTATTAGATTATATTCGTAAAATTATGAAAGAGATGAATTTTACTGAAATTCAAACACCAATTATAACTGCATCATCTCCTGAAGGTGCAAGAGACTTTATAATTCCATCAAGAAAATATAAGGGTAAGTTTTATGCTTTACCGCAAGCTCCACAAATATTTAAACAATTACTGATGTGTTCTGGATTTACTAAGTATTTTCAAATAGCTCCATGTTTTAGAGATGAAGATCCACGTAGTGATAGATTATATGGTGAATTCTATCAATTAGATTTAGAGATGTCTTTTGCAGAAGAAGAAGATGTCTATAAAGTGGGAGAGAGGATCTTCTATGATATATTTACTCATTTTAGTGATAAAGAAGTATCGCCTTATCCGTTTAGAAGAATACCATATAAAGAAGCTATGTTAAAATATGGTTCTGATAAACCGGATTTAAGAAATCCACTTATAATTGAAGATGTAACGAGTATTTTATCAAAGAGTAGCTTTGAACCATTTAATAATTTATTAATTAGAGCTATTAAAGTAGATAATATTGATAAATCTAATTCATGGTACAAAAAAATAGAAGAATATATAAAATCAGTAGGAGCTAGTGGAATGTCATATATAAAAGTAGGTGAAGATAATACTTTTACCTCTTCAATCAACAAGTTCTTAAATGATGAAATAAGAGAAGAATTAATTACTAAGTTTGATTTAAAAGAGGGTAGTACATTGTTTATTTTAGCGGATACTAAATATAAAATAAATAAATATGCTGGACTACTTAGAGGAAAACTAGGTGATGTATTAAATCTAATTGATAAAAATAAATTTGAATTTTGTATAGTAAATGATTTTCCAATGTATGAATACAATGAAGAAGATAATACTTGGGATTTTGGTCATAATCCATTTAGTATGCCTAAAGGCGGTATAGAAGTTTTAACAGAAGAGAATATGGAAAATGTTGTAGCATATCAATATGACTTTGTATGTAATGGTTATGAAATGGCTTCTGGAGCTGTTAGAAATCATAGCATTGAAATTATGAAAAGAGCATTTGAATTAGCAGGATATACAGATGAAGATGTAGAAAATAAATTTAGAAGTTTATATACTGCTTTTCAATATGGAGCACCACCACATGCAGGTATGGCTCCTGGAATAGATAGAATATTAATGCTTTTGAAAGATGAAGAAAATATAAGAGAAATGGTAGCCTTTCCTCTTGGGGCGAATGCTCAAGATACTATGATGGGTTGTCCAAATGAAGTATTTGAAAAGCAATTAAAAGAAGCACATATAAAAATTAGAGACTAAGTAATTGTTGGGGGGAAATATAATGAACGAATTAAAAGACATTGCTATAATATATAAATTAAATGTAAGTTTTAATAAACTTGAGTATATACCATGTAAAGTAATATCAGGTATATATGATGAAGTAAATGAAGAATTAATAGATGGAACTGGTACACCATATCATCATATAATTGAAGGTGAAAATTATGGCTTTGCCGCGAGAAAGAATTTAAGAGAATATCTAAAAGAATCACCATTACTACCATTACCAATATTAAAAGCTAAAATATTAAATTCTGCTAAGAAAATTAAATATGAATTAAACTCTATTATAGTTGAAGAAGAAGTTATACCACTTATTAATATATATATGAAAACTGGCTATAGTAATGAAAGTATCTTATTAGATAGAGATATATTGGCTTTTTACATAACTTATTATCCAGCAGCATTTCCAGAAATAGAAAAGGAATATGGTATAAAAATTTCTATTAGTAATGAAAATGACATTAAAGTAAGTGAAAATATAGAGACTAATCAGACTAATAAACCTAAGGATAAAATAGAAGTTAATGTAATAAATCTTTACAACGAGATAACAAAAACAGTAATAGATCAAAATGAACCAATAATGAAGATATTAACTGCTATATGGAAACAATATAATGATTTTTCTCCAAATAAATCAAGAAATATGTTAATAAATGGTAGTACTGGAGTAGGAAAAACTGAAATATTCAGACAATTAGTAAAAAAAATAAATGTTCCTTGTTATATAGCTAATGCTACTGAATATACCGCTAGTGGATATATTGGCAGGGATATAACTGATATGTTAAGGTCTCTCTTAGATATTACAAATGGCGATGTAAAAAGAGCCGAAAGAGGAATATTAATTATTGATGAACTTGATAAGCTTGCTGAAACAAATAAAGGTCATTCGCAAGTAAATCAAAAGGATGTTCAAGAGTCATTGTTAAAACTAGTAGAAGACGGGAAGTATGATTTGATTTATAGTGGTAGAAAAATTACTTTTGATACTAGTAAATTATTAATAGTAGGTATGGGAAGTTTTTCACGTATTGATTTGACTTGTGATAAAGTAGTAGGTTTTAATCAAAGTAGCAAACCAAAGTTATATAAAGACTTAACAACAGAAGACTTTGTTAAAAATGGTATGATTCCTGAGCTGATTGGTAGATTTCCTGTTGTAATTCAAATGAATGAATTAAATCATGATAGTTATTTAAGAATAATTAATTCAGATAATAGTGCTTTAAATATGAATAAAGTATTCTTAGAAAAGTTTGGAATTGAACTTACTGTTACACCTGCTGCAATGAATGAAATAGCATTATCAGCAGATAAGCAAGGATTTGGAGCACGTAGTTTAGACGTTATAATAGAAAAAGCTTTATCAGTAGCTTCTTATGAAATAGCTTCTAATCCAGAAGTATACAATGAATTAATAGTTACTGAAGAGACAATTAAAAATAATAAAGTCTATACACTTAAGAAGAAAAAATAAATGTAAAGTTATATAAAATATATTGAGAAAAAGATATAACTATGATATAATTAAATTACCTAGAGGATACGACATCTTTAGTATAAAACCGACTAAAGATATTAATAGGGGAGCTAATACAATTTATGTGTTGAATACTTGCTTATAAGTAAGGATCCTAATTACTTTGTTGTGCTGACCCACCTGTGACAATACGCCGCGGGTTTTATCTTGCAGAGTCGGTCCATCTGGGTCTTTTTTTTATTATATTTTTATGCTATACTTATATATGTATATGTGAGAGGTGTAATAATGAAAGAAGTAAAAACTACTACTATATATAGTGAAGATATTATTAAGTCATTTTTAAGAATATTTTATTTTGAAAGAATAAAAAATATTAGAATAATATTAAATATTTTGATAGTAATATTAATATTATATTTCTTTATAAATATTGATAATAGTAATATTTTGGATTATATAGCTTTTATTTTTGCTTTATTTGGTATATTAGAATTAAATACTAATATGATACCAAGTATAAATTATAAAAGAATTAAAAATAAAAAGAATAGTATCTTAAATACTAAAATAAAATATATTTTTAAGAAAAATAATTTTCAAATAACTACTGATAAAGATGAGTATATAGATTATGATAAACTATATAAAGTAATAAATACAAAAGATGCATATTATCTATATATAAATAAAAATAGAGCCTTTATAGTAGATAAGACTAATTTAAAAGATGAAGATATAACTATTTTAAATTATAAATTCAAAGAGAAAGTACCAATATATAAGGAGAAGTAAAATGTATGAAAGAACACTTGCCTTAATTGGCGAAGATAATTTAAATAAAATTAAAAGTAAAAACATCATAGTATTAGGAGTTGGTGGAGTAGGAGGATATGCTATTGAGACTCTTGTAAGAAGTGGTATTCAAAATATAACAATAGTAGACTATGATGTAATAGATTCCTCTAATATAAATAGACAAGTTATAGCAAAAAGTAATAATATTGGTAATTATAAAGTTGATGAATGGGAAGAGAGAATCAAAGATATAAATAAAGATATTAATGTAAAGAAAATAAGAGAAAAAATAACTAAAGATAATATAAATATATTATTTGAAGAAGAATATGATTATATGATTGATGCTTGTGATACTATTATCGTAAAAAAATTACTAATAAAACTATGTAAAGAGGAAAATATAAATCTCTTAACTGTATGTGGTATGGGCAAAAAAATGGATATAACTAAAATTAAAATATGTGATATTAGAGATACAAGTTACGATCCAATAGCTAAAGCACTAAGAAAATATGTCAAAGATGAAAAAATAAAAGGCAGAGTTATGTGTGTATCTTCTATAGAAAAACCAAATAATACAAATAAAGATGTAATATCTTCAATGATGATGGTACCTTCAGTAGCGGGTATATATGCCGCTAGTTATATATTGCAAGATATAATAAAGAAATAAGGAATACAATAATTGTATTCCTTTTATAATTTACTTAATTTATCCATAATATCTTTAAGCATTTTTTCATTCTTATTTTCTTTAGGATAATAATATTTTTTATCAATAAGACTATCAGGTAAATATTGCTGTTTTACATAATCGTTCTTATAATCATGAGGATATTTATAATCGCTAGAAGGATTCTTAAGATGATTAGGAACATCAGATACATTACCACTTCTAACATCATTTAAAGCAAGATCGATAGCTGTTTCAGCCGAATTACTCTTAGGAGATAAAGCAAGTTCTATAACAATAGCAGAAAGAGGTATTCTAGCCTCCGGAAGGCCAAGCCTTAAAGCAGAATTAATAGCTGCATCTACTTTAGGTCCCATATTAGGATTAGCAAGTCCAATATCTTCATATACAATAACCGATAATCTACGAGTAATAATATCCAAATCATCACTCTCAATAAGTCTAGCTAAATAATGAAGAGAAGCATTAACATCACTACCTCTAATAGACTTTTGAAAAGCCGAAATAACATTATAGTATCCATCACCATTTTTATCACTATAACTATTAGCTCTATTTCTAATCTTCTTAACTACAGAAATAGTAATATGTTTATCAGAAGTACTATAATAAGCTACTTCAAGCAAATTATAAGCAAATCTAAGATCACTACCTGCTAAAATAGCAACATATTCTTTAGCATTATCATCTATAGTTAATCCATCTAAATAATTAGAAGAAACAGCTTTATCAATACCTTTCATAATATCATTAGTAGTTAAATCTTTAAGTTCAAATAACTGACATCTACTTCTAATAGCAGGATTAATAGCATGATAAGGATTAGCAGTAGTCATGCCAATCAAAGTAATAATACCAGATTCTAAATAAGGAAGTAATATATCTTGTTTATCCTTATTAAGTCTATGAATTTCATCCACTATTAAAATCATACTACCATATAATTTAGCTTCTTCTATAACAATATCAAAATCTTTTTTATTATTAACTACAGCATTAAGGCATCTATATCTAACACCAAGTTCATTACTAATAGCGGTAGCAATACTAGTTTTACCAATACCAGGATGACCATATAAAATCATTGAAAATAACTTCTTATTCTTAACCAAATTATATATAACATTATCCTTACCAACTAAATGTTCCTGACCAATAATATCTTCTAAAGACTTAGGTCTTAATTTAACCGCTAATAATTCTTCCATATATATCACCTAATCATACATTCTATAACTTTTAGTTAATTTTAAAACTCTTTCTTTTTCTTTTTTTATAACTACTTCATCATTATAATTATTAAGAACATTATAAATAATATCACCAATTAAAACAAAGTCATCTTCCTTAAGCCCCCTAGTAGTCATAGCGGGACTACCAATACGTATACCACTAGCTTTCATAGGACTAAGTGTTTCATTAGGAATAGTATTCTTATTAACTGTAATATGAACACTATCTAAAATAGCCTCAGCCTCCTTACCAGTAATACCAATAGAATTATAAACATCTAATAGTATTAAATGATTATCCGTACCACCAGATATAACCTTCATACCCTTACTAATTAAATAATCACTTAAAGCCTTAATATTTTTTAACACCTGCTTTTGATAATCAATAAAACTAGGTTGTAATGCTTCATAAAAACATTCAGCTTTAGCAGCAATAATATGCATAAGAGGACCACCTTGAATACCAGGGAAAATAGTCTTATTAATTTTTTTAATTATATCCTCATTATTAGTAAGAATAATACCACCTCTAGGGCCTCTTAA
>CAKPSW010000014.1 GCA_934183705.1 uncultured Bacilli bacterium
TCACCATTTTATCCTGCATTATACCACCTAAACTTCCTATCTAATATTATACTAAAAAAAGAGAGTAAATTAAACCTCTTTACAATCTTTTTTACAAGTTTTTATTTTAAGTTCGAGCCTGTAGTCTCTCACTACATAAAAAGCCTATAGTCTTTCCATAGCAATTTAGAGCCTATAGTCTCTAAATTAATCTATGTTATGTATCAACAATTATTGTTGATACATAAAAATCACCCATTTAACTATGAGTGATTTTTTAACAATTATTAATAAATTCAATCTATTTTAATTCATTATGATATAAATTTTTATAAAATTCATTGTCATTTATAAGTTCATCATGAGTACCTTCTGCAATTACATGACCATCGTCAATAACTATAATTCTATCACTATTAATAACAGTGGATAATCTATGTGCAATTATAAGTATTGTATACTCTCCCTGCATATTTTTAATTGCAGTTTGTATTTTTTCTTGAGTCTCATTATCCAAAGAACTAGTGGCCTCATCAAATAAAATTATTTCTGTTTTTTTAAGAAGAGCCCTAGCAATAGCAAGTCTTTGCTTTTGACCTCCAGATAAAATAATACCACCCTCACCCAAAATAGTATCGTACTTCTGAGGTAATTTATTAATATAATCATCTATACAAGCCATCCTACAGGCTTCAATCATTTCTTCATCAGTCATATTAGGTCTTACTAGTCTCAGATTTTCTCTAATACTAAAGTTAAATATATAAGGATTTTGAGTAATGATAGAAATATTATTACGAATACTATCTCTATCTAAATCATTAATATTAATATTATCAATATAGATGTTTCCACTATCTATCGTATATAATTTATCGAGTAAACTAAATATAGTAGTTTTTCCTGCCCCTGATTTACCAACAAAAGCAACAGTTTCGTTAGGTTTAATTTCAAAAGATAAATCTTTAATAATTTTTTCTTCACCATTATAAGAAAAATTAACATTTTCAAATTTAAAATGACCTTCTGCATTTTTAATCATTTTCTTACCAAATTTTTCTTTCTTAAAATCTTTGCTATCAATAATCTCAAATATTCTACTCGCAGATAAATTAAAATCTTTTGAACTTTCATTTATTCTTGTTATAAACGATAGAGAATTAAAAGCCTTATTTCTATAATTATATATTATTAAAAACCCAGATATTTCTAGTAGATTATTTTTACACAATATAATACCAAAAATAATAAACAGGAAAGAAAATAAATATTGAGTAAATGCCGTTAAGTAAGATAATTTTCTATTAACACTAGCCATTGCATAATTGTAATTGTTATCTATTATTAATTGTTCATCTAGCATTTTTTCAAAAGAATCAGATATGTTTAACACTTTAATATCTCTAATACCTCTAACTAGTTCGCTAATAAGACTCGTTTTCTTTTCTGAAAATTTTCTCTTATTTTTATCTATTTCAAATCTTTTATTTATCATTTTTTTATTAATGATAAAAATAATAATGGAATTAACAATCATATATATAAACATATATTTATTAATTACAAGAATTGAAATAAATACTCCAATAAGGGTAATTATTTTAGATAGCATTCCAGATATATCAAAAAATAATGAAGTTATTTTATTACAATCTCCATTAATTCTTTCCAGTAACATCCCTGAACCATTTTTGTCAATTATTTGTATATCCAAGTTTAATGTTGCTTTGGCCAAATCAGATTGAATATTAACTAATGTTTCTCTAGAAATTATCTGGAGTAATTTACCATGAAAATATGATACTATAACTTCAATAATATAAATTCCAAATAGCATAATAGCGGTAATTAAAAGTTCATCAAATAATCCACTTGTAATATTCAAAATTATCTTCGCAGATATTAAAGGAATAATGATACAGACAGCACAATATATAATATTAAGAAAAATATTTATAATTAATAAACCTTTCTTCTTTTTAACATATTGCCATACTTTTTTAAAGTTTATTTTAAAATTATCTTTTTTCATACTAGAATCTCACCTCGTAACAATTATAAGTTATTATTTACAAAACTACAAGTCTTGAAAACAACCATGTTTTATGATATAATATATATTGTAAAAAAATATCAACAACACCTGTTGATACATAAAAATCACCCATTTAACTATGAGTGATTTTCTTTTTCTAAATAATCTTTTATACCATTAGCCGATAAAGTAGCACATTTAATTCTTGAAGGTTGACGACTAGTATCATCAAATACTAATAATTCTTTTAATACATCTCTATCATAATTTTCTTCATTAATCATTTTTAAATAATTATCAATTAAATATATACCATCTTTTTTTGTTTTACCAATAAGTAAATTAGAAAGAATATTAGTGGATGATATACTAATAACGCAAGCTTCTCCCTCAAAAGAAACATCTTTAATAATATTATCTTCTATTTTTAAATAAATATCTAAATTATCAATACAACTAACATTTCTAGTATTAATTTTAACATAATCAGTACCACTAACTCTTTTATTATTAGGACTTTGATAATTATCTAAAATAATACTTCTCTTAATATCTTTATCCATTATAATATTTCCTTCCATATGTTTTCACTATTCTTAAGAACATTAATAAGTAAATCAACCTCTTCCTTAGTATTATAAAAACTAAGACTAATTCTAACAGTATTACTAATATTAAAAACATTATCTATCATTTTAGCACAGTGATTACCCGCTCTTACACAAATATTATATTTATCCAAATAAATGGCAGTATCTTGTGCAAAAACACCATCAATATTAAAAGCTACAATATTACTATCTACATCTTTATTATAAATAGTAATAAAATCTAACTTTTCAAGTTCGTTAACTAAATATCTTCTAAGATCTTTTTCATATTTATTAATTTTATCAATACCAATATTATTCAAATATTGGGTAGCTGCACTAAGACCTAATACACCTTCAATATTAGGAGTCCCCCCCTCAAGTCTAGTAGGAATTTCTCTAAGTTCAAGATATCCATCACGAGTAAACATAGCATTCATACCACCACCATAATTCATAGGAACAAGCTCGTCAAGTAAATCAAACTTACCATATAAAACACCAATACCTGTAGGACCATACATTTTATGACCAGAAAAAGCCATAAAATCAATATCCATATCTTGTACATCTATTTTTTTATGAGGAGCCCCTTGAGCAGCATCTACTACCATTAAAATATTATTATCATGAGCTATCTTACTAATTTTCTTAATATCTCTCTCATCACCAATAACATTAGTTATCATTGCAAGAGATATAACTTTAGTCTTATCAGTAATAGCTTTCTTAACATTTTCCATAGTAACCTCATGTTTATCATTAAGTTCAATATATTTAACCTTAATACCAATTTCTTTTTGAAGAACAAACCAAGGTAAAATATTAGAAGCATGTTCACTTAATGTAACAAGAACCTCATCATCACGTTTAAGATAATTTCTAAAAAATCCACTAACAATCATATTCATACTATTAGTAGTACCACTAGTAAAAACAATTTCTGAAGCCTCTTTAGCATTAATAAAATCTTTTATTTTTTCTCTAGTACCTTCATATAGATTATCTACAGTAGCACTAAGACTATAATCTCCTCTATGAGCATTAGCAGTATACTCCGTATAATACTTGCAAATAGCTTCTTTGACACATTTAGGCTTTAATGTAGTAGCCCCATTATCAAAATAAACAATATTACTATTAAGTAGTTCAAAGTCATCTCTATTCATCTATTCACCTCCTAAAGCATTTAAAATATCCAATATCATCTCTCTATATTCAATATCTGGATTAATATTTGAAATAATCATTCCCTTAATAATCAAATTAATAGCGGTCTTATAATTAATACCTCTACTCATTAAATAAAATATATCTTCCTCATTAATTGTTCCAATAGTGGAAGAATGAATACCAGTAGTACTAGCTTCACCAATAAACATATTAGGATTAACTCTATTATTAGAATCACCTAAAGTAATAATTTTAGTTTGCTGATTTAAATAAGTATTTAAAATACCATTTTCTACATAACTATTAATATCAAAGAAATTAGAGCTATTCTTCTTAGCAATTGTTCTATTATAAATATCACTAGAAGTATTCTTACACAAATGATAAATATTGACAGTATAATTATCACATCCACTACTAATACTAGAAAAATTATACTTAACACTTGCGTTAATACTATTAAGTTTAATATCTATATTCTCATTAGTATTACTATTAGCATAAAACTTACTAACGATCAAATTACCAAGAACATCATAACTATTATTAATAAGAATATCACTATTATTAGAATATTCAAATAAATATATAAAAGTTCCTTTATTAATTCTAATATTTAATTTAATATCATCACAATCAATATATTCAATAGTATAATTACCACTATTATTAAAAGTAATATTATTATAGGTAATAATAATATCATCACCATCATAAGGAATAACTATATTATTAACTACTTTTATTTTATTCATTATTATCTTCCTTTGTTAATATATTTTCACTATTTTTATAATTAGTATAACCATTTTTTTCTATTTCCATAGCAAGATTATAATCACCAGTTTTAATAATATTACCATTACCCATTATATGTACATAATTAGGATACAAATATTCAAGTATTTTAGGATGATGTGTAATAATAAGTATAGAAGTAAGAGGATTTTCCTCCTTATAATTATGTATATTATCACCAACAATTTTAAGACTATCAACATCAAGACCAGAGTCAAGTTCATCTAAAATAATAAACTTAGGTTTTAAAAGTTTAATTTGTAATACCTCATTTTTTTTCTTCTCTCCACCAGAAAAACCAACATTAAGACTTCTATGAATTAAATCTTTATTCATAGATAAATCATCAGATCCACTTTCACATTTCAATATAAAATCATATAATCCAATTCTTTTATTATTAACAGCACTCATAGCGGTTCTCAAAAAATCCTGATTAGTAACTCCCTCTATTTCCATAGGATATTGCATAGCAAGAAATATACCACTTTTAGCTCTTTCATCAGTGGACATAGGAATTAAATTATCTCCATTAAAAATAATATTACCAGCTAAAACTTTATAATTATTATCTCCCATAATCACTCTTGATAAAGTAGATTTACCAACTCCATTAGGTCCCATAATAACATGTATTTCCCCATCATTAATAAGCATATTAAAATCATTTAAAATTACTTTATTATCAGTAGCAACCTTTAAACCTTCTATTTTTAGCATAATATCCCTCATTTCATATTTAATTATATCACTTTTATAAGTGTTTGAAAACTACTGTAAAAACAAAAAAGTATAAATATTAAATATTCATACTAAATACTATTAATTTAAACAAATCTTAATTTCCTTATAAATATTACTATAAGTATCAGCAGTATAATGAATACCATCACTAGTTTTAAAATTACTCTTAATCTTAGAATAAGTATCACAATAAGAAATCTTACTATTAAGTAATGGTTTTATTTTATTATTAAAAGTAACCACTCCACTATTTTTTGCAGTATATCCATATTTAGAAGCAACACCATCATCAATAGGATTAACAGATACAACAATTAATTTTATATCAGGATATTTACCAGTAAGATTATTATAGTAGTTAGCATAACTACTAGCATTACCATCATCATTAACTCCTAAATTAATAACAACATAACTATTAGGATTAGCCTTTATAAGTTCATCTATTTGTGATACCACACTATTAGAAACAAGCCAATTATATCCCTTACCAACTTCCGCTACACAATTCGTATTATCGTCAAGTGTAACACTATCACACATACCACGAAATCTAGAATCTCCAATTAATATTACATTTTTTCCCCTATCTTTTGTAGGAATAATACTTTCTTTATTTGGTTTCTTATCACTAGAAGGATTACTAGGTTTAGCAGAAGATCCACTTTGAGAATTACTATCGTTTTTCTTTTCTAAAGCATCTTTTTCTTTTTGAAGTTCTTCTATTTTATTGGCATTAGCATTAGTCCAGCAAGAAGTAAAGTTAACTCCATTAGATAATCCTCCTAAAAGGTTCATAAATACATTAACTATCCATACAACAGCAAAAATTAATACAGCATAAATAATTCTTTTAAAGAAAAGTTTAAAATTCTTTTTTTGTCCCCCGTCTTCGTCACTAATTGTAGATTTTGAAATATCAATCAGTCCAAAAATAATAAGACCTATTGGAACAACAGTCATTATAGCATTAATAAGAATTTTAATAAAATATATAATCCTAAGTATATCAGGATTAGTGCATATTTCCATATATATCCCTCACTTACAATCATTGTATCAAATTTCTAACAAAAAGTCATTAATTTAATTTAAATTTTAAAAATATATTACAAAACAAAAAAAACATAAATGTTCAAAACATCTATGTTTCAGTTATAAAATCTTTTAATTTTTTACTTCTACTAGGATGACGCATTTTTCTCAATGCTTTACCCTCTATTTGTCTAATCCTTTCTCTAGTTACACCATACATTTGACCAACTTCTTCTAAAGTTCTACTCCTGCCAGAATCAAGTCCAAATCTATAATACAAAACATTTCTCTCTTTTTCCGTCAAAGTGTTTAATGCCTCATAAAGACATTCTTTAAGAGCAATATTTTCATAAGCAAGAGCGGGTCCAATTTCATCAGAAGCGACAAATTCAGCTAATGTTGTATCTTCATCTTCTGCAACATACATATCTAAAGATGTAGGAGTGCCTTGATAGATAAATTTTCTAATTTCAGGAATTCTTTCAATAGGAATTTTAGTGACCTCAGATATCATTTCATCCGTAGCATTAATATTATTACTATCAAGTATACCTAAACAATGTTTAACTTTATTTATATCTTCATAAGCATGAACCGGTATTCTGATAAGCGTCTCCTTATCTGGTATCGCTCTAGTAATAGATTGTCTAATCCACCAAGTAGCATAAGTAGAAAACTTATATCCTTTAGTAATATCAAATTTATCTACAGCTCTTATTAATCCTATATTTCCCTCATTAATCAAATCAATAAAACTAAGATATATACAATGTCTACCATAACTTTTAGCAATATTAACTACCAATTTTAAATTAGCTTCAACAATCCTATTTTTAGTTCTCATATATAATAGAATATTATCAAATTCCTTATCTAGAAAATCGCTTGAATATAATTTATTTTCAGAAGAAATATCAATTCCAATCTTATTACAAATAAATTTTGAATCAAAATTATCATCTTTGTTTAAAAAACAATCATTATAAACTTTTAAATATTTATTAAATAAATCTCTATTATCATCATTCATAACTTTACTAATTTTAGATAATTTATTTATCTGCTTAATATTAGTAATAGATAAAAGTACTCTATCTAAAGAATTAAAAACAACATATATAACATATTCAAATCTTTCAGATTTTATTTTTTTTCTATCCCTTTTATCATCTTTTTTTACAACATTTCTTTTTGGAACAAATAAATATGAAATATGCATATTCTGTTTAGTTTTTTCTAAAAGTTCAAAAGCCTCTTTTTCTTCTTCTGGACTAAATAAACTATATTGAGAAATATCATTAAAATATTGTCTAACTGGATCGTTACCAGTATAATGATAATTATTTAAATTATCATTTATAAATTCTTCACTTTCATCATTATCATCCTGATTCAAACCATTACCTATATAACTATAAAACAATCTATACTTATTTTTAGTTTTTTCAGGATTATCACTTAATGTAAGTAAACTTTTAAAATAATGAGTAATATCCTCTTCACCATATTTATCTATTAATTTAAAACAAGTAGAATCACACATTTTAATATTTTCTAAATCACGTTCTAGTAAAGGAATATAATATTTTTTCTTTATATTAGATATTTCATTTTTGTTACAAGTATTAAAAATAATATCAAAAGCCCGAAGTACAGCATCACTTCCATATTTTTTGCATAAAGAATAATAAACCTTTAAATCAAAGTTGCTAACACTTTTAATTTCTTCAATAATTTCATCAAAAACTACCATAAAACATCCCTCCTTAAAACATAAAAGTTCTAAATGGTCTACTATTTTACCACAATAGTAAAAAAAAGTCAAACAACTAGTGTTTAACCATTTTTCTTATAATCATTAGTAAGTTTATCTAAAGCTTTAATTAAATTATCTGCCTCTTCCCAAGTTTTAAGTTTTGCACCAGATGCATATTTATGACCACCACCACCAAACTTACTAGCCACATCATTAACATAGGGTCCAACAGATCTAATATTAGCCCTAATAAGTCCTGATTTAATATCTTCAGATAAAAATACCCATACAACAATTTCATTTACAAATTTTAAATCATTAATCATATTTCCAGCAGCGGCACTATCAACACCATATTCTTTCATAATCTTATCTGTAATTTTAATATATGCTACCCCATTATCAGTCAAAGTAATGTTTTGATAAATATATCCCTCAAATTTAACTTCTACAATTGGTCTTTGATAAAGAACTTTGTATAAAGAAGTAAAGTCAATATCTGTCTCTTCTATAAGTCTATTTACTAAACCAAATGTCTTTGAAGAAGTATAATCATGTAAGAATCTATCAGTATCACTAACAATACCCAAATATAATTTTTCTCCTATTGATTTATTTAAATTAATCTTATTAGTAAAAGCAAATTCTAAAAGTAATTGACAAGTACTACAAGCCTCATCATCAATATATTCTATATTACCATATTTATCTATAAAAGGATGATGATCAATTTTAATAACATATTCAAAATTATTAATATTAGCTCCATCAATTCTCTTAATATCAGGAGTATCAAGTACAATACATAATCCCTTAGTAGTATCAACATTATCTATTTTGTCACTATTACCAAAAAATTTAAATCTACTAGCGGGATTACCAACAGCATACACCTTTTTATCTGGAAATACATTCAAAATAATTTCTTTAAGTGCAAATTGTGAACCTAAAGCATCAGGGTCCGCTCCTATATGTCTAGCAATAACAATAGTATTAAATTTTTTAATTGTTTTAAATATTTGTTTATAACTATTCATAAATTATCCTTGTAATAATATAGAATAAGTATCTCTAGCAATCATAAGCTCTTCATCAGTAGGAATAATATAAACAGGAACTTTAGAATCATCAGTAGAAATTTTTCTTTCTTCTCCTCTTACATTATTAGCCTCTTCATCTAACTTAATACCTAGAGCACCAAGTTTATCAACAATTTGACGTCTAGTACTAATAGAGTTTTCACCAACACCTGCAGTAAATACAATAGCATCAGCTCCGCCCATTTCAACAAAGTACATAGCAATATAGTTAACAATTCTATTAACATACATCTTTTGAGCTAACTTACATCTTTCATCGCCATTATTAATACCATCTTCTATATCTCTAGAATCACTACTAACACCACTAACACCAAGCAAACCACTCTTTTTATTTAAAGCAGTATCCATCTCTTTAGCGCTCATACCAGTTTGCTGCATAATATAAGGAATAATACTCGAGTCGATATCTCCACATCTAGAACCCATCATAATACCAGCATTAGGTGTAAGACCCATCGAAGTATCAATACATTTTCCATCTACAACAGCAGAAATACTACCACCATTACCGATATGACAAGTAATAATACGAGTATCATCTCTATCCAATATTTCATTCATTCTCTTAGAAACATATCTATGACTAGTACCATGCATACCATATTTTCTAACACCATATTCAGTATACCACTCATATGGAACTGGATAAATATAATTTACTTTATCCATAGTAGCATGAAATGCAGTATCAAACACAGCAGTTTGAAGAGCATTTGGGAATACTTCTTTACTAGCTTCAATACCAGTAATAGAAGCAGGATTATGCAGTGGAGCCAATGGCTTATATTTTATCATATCATTAATTACAGATTCATCAATAACAACAGTGTGATCATATTTTTCACCACCTTGAACAGTTCTATGTCCAACAGCTTTAATATCGTCACAAGAATCAATAACCTTATTATCAATAAGTTCTTTAACCAATATTTCAAAAGAATCCTTATGATCCTTTAAAGCTGCCTCCTTTTTAGTCTTTTCACCATTTAATTTAATAGTATAAAAACTATTATCTATACCAATTCTTTCAAATACACCAGAAATAAGAACATCCTCTTCAGGCATTTCATATAATTGAAATTTTAAAGAACTACTTCCAGCATTTACAGATAATATTTTCATTCTTTCACCTCTTTCATACCATATTATAACAAACCACCACAAAAAAAACAACCAGCAAACTAAAAATATCCATAAAAAAACAAAGGCAAAGCCTGTTGATATTTTTATTTTATTCGACGTCTCCCATAAGTACAGGAAGAATTTGTTTTTTTCTAGAAACAACACCACGTAAGAAAATACCTTGTTTAATATTATCAATATTAAATCCAGCTTGCAATGGTTCCTTAGCTCTATCACTATATAAAACATATGTACCATTTTTAAGAATATCCGTTACAAATAAACAAACATATAAATAATCATTATGTTCACATACTTTATTAAGAAGTTTGATATACTCATCTTTATTATCAAGAACATCTTTAATATCAGTAGTAATAACTTGTCCGAGTCCAACTTTAGAATTCTTAATAGTATAAGTTTTATAATCTTTATATAGAACTTGTTCCATAGTCATTCCCTCTAAAGAAGAACCAGCTCTAATCATATCATAACCATATACCTTATAATCAACTTCCGCAATCTTACCAAGTTCACGAGCAGCTTCCCTATCAAGATCAGTAGTAGTAGGACTAGTAAGAATAAGCGTATCAGATAATATACCAGAAAGCATAAGACCAGCTATATTTTTAGGTATATCAACCCTATTCTCTTTATATAAAGTATAAATAATAGTATTAGTACTACCAACAGGCATATTTCTAAAACTAATAGGCATATTAGTACCAACAGTACCAATATTATGATGATCTATTATTTCCAAAATATTAGCATCCTCAAGTCCAATAGCACTTTGTTCATAAGAATTATGGTCAACTAATATAACCTTCTTCCTATTACTAAGACCAACATCAGAAAATCTAAGAATACCCATACATTTATCATTCTTGTTAAGAACAGGATAATAACTATATCTAGTCTTATTAGCAAGTTTAATAAAATCATTAATATCATCATTCTCATTAACACATAACACTTTATCCGTATTTAGTATAGTAGTAACATTATTACATAAACTGAATATTTTAGTAGTCTCTAAAGTAGTAAATGTAGTATAAATAACATTAACTTTGTTCTTTCTAGCTAAATCAAGATGTTCTTCTTTAATTTGACCTCCACCAGTAATAACAATAAGTTTTACTGAAGAATTAATAGCATATTCAATAACACTATGTCTATCACCAAGAATTAAAACATCACTATTATCAAGTTTAATAGATTCCATAATAGTAGTACTTTTATAAGCAGCAACTCTTAAATTACCTATAATCTCATCATCAAATCTAAGAACTTCTGTACCTTTAATAACTTCACATATATTGTCATAAGAAGCACAAACATTACTATAATTAAAAGAAAATTGATCTTTAGCAATATCTTTCATACTAACAATACCAAGTAAATTTCTATTCTTATCAACAACTGGTATTTTACTAATACCAACCTTATTCATTCTAAAATAAGCATTATAAATAGACTCATTTTCTCCTATGGTATAATTTTTAGTATAACGTAAGTCCTTAATCTTAATATTAACATCATTTAAAAATATAGGTTCAGGTGTATTAAAATATTGAAGAGCATACTTAGATTCCAAATTAATAGAACTAAGTACCGCTGCAGTAGTATTCATACCAAGCTCATTTTTTAAATAAGATAATGTTATCGCAGCAGCCACACTATCAGTATCAGGATTTCTATGTCCAAATATATATACTTTTTCCATTAATTACATCTCCTTCTTTATATAACAAAATTAATTATATATAAAAAACAATTTAAAAGCAAGTACTAATTAAAAAATTTACTTATTTTTATCATTATTATTATAGTACCTATGTAGATATTTTTCACAAATACTACTTCCTCTATCACCAAGAAAATTATTATAAACATTTATAATATCAATATTAAGAGAAGAACATCTAATTTTCATTTTTCTATCTGAATCATAAAGACCTCTCATTCTTGCTACTTTTAAATCTCTATTGCTAGGATATACCCTAGGTTGCCCTCCTCCAGAGATGCATCCCCCTTCACAAGTCATAACTTCAATAAAATCATAATACACTTCGTTATTTTTAAGTTTTTCAATAACCCTTCTAGCATCCCCTGTACCGTTTATAGCGGCAACTTTAATATTAATATCCCTAATTTTAACATTAGCCTCCTTAACATTATCAAGTCCTCTAACCTCTTTAAAATTAAGCAGTCTTCTAGAAGGTCTTTTACCAGTTAATATCCTATAAACCTCTCTCATCGTAGCTTCCATAACACCACCAGAACTACCAAAAATAATTCCAGCGCCACTTCCCTTATTCATAATAGAATTAAAACTACCATCTTTAAGAGAAATAAATTTAACATTCTCTTCCTTTAAATATTTAGCAATTTCTCTGGTAGTAATAACTAAGTCAATATCATTAAATAAAAGCCTCTCCATTTTTTTAGAAGTACAAGGAACAATAGCAATACTAATAATATCCTCTTTATTAATCCCTTTTATCTCACTAAAATAATTTTTAATTATAGCTCCTTCCATAAAAATAGGGCTCTTGCAAGTAGATAAGTTATCTAAATATTCAGGATAAAACATTTCAGTAAACAAAGTCCAAGAAGGACAACAACTAGTAAACATAGGTAATTTGCCTTTATTCTTAATTCTACTTACCAATTCATAAGCTTCTTCCATTGTAGTAAGGTCAGCTCCAAAAGTAGTATCAAATACATAATCCGCTCCTATAAGTCTAAGAGCAGTAATAAGTTTTCCGACAGTATTAACACCAGGCTTATATCCAAACTCTTCACCAATTGCCACCCTAACCGCTGGAGCAATTTGAATAGCAATAGTTTTACCACTATGCAAATATTCTCTCAAAATATCCGTCTCATCTCTTTCAGATAAACATTTATTAGGACACATAATAGTGCAGCTGCCACACTTAATACAAGGATGTTTCAAATCACTATATCCATAAACACCAACATTAAACTTACAAATATTTTTACATATTCCGCAGTCATTACATTTACTCCTATCAAAAACTATTGAAGGATTATCTAAAGAAATATTAACTCTATTAATACCCATATCCAAACCTCTATTCTTTATCACACATTTTATATTAAAATTATATCATTAAAACAAAAAACTATCAACATACTACCAAATAGAAATAAAATCTAAAACTATGAATATTAATATATAAAATAAGTCTATTGAAATAAAATAAAATATTTGTTATTATATAAGAAAGAGGAATATAAAGAGGTAAGAAAGGAGAAAAAATGTATATTAACGAAGATTATCTATTAAAATATTTAGAATCTTTATCTGAAAAATTTCCAACAAAGAAATCAGCAGCTACAGAAATAATAAATTTAAGTTCTATTTTAGCCTTACCAAGAAGTGTAGAGCACTTCATGAGTGATTTACATGGTCAAGCCGATGCATTTGAACACATATTAAATAATTCGTCAGGAGGAATTAGCTTTCGTATAGGTCAACTATTTGGCGAAAAATTAACAAAAGAAGAGCAAAAAGAACTAGCAACATTAATCTACTATCCCAAAGAAAAAATGGCTCAAATATTACCACATCAAGAAAATATAAATTTATGGTATAAAGAAAATCTCTTAATGATTATAGAAGTAACAAAAAAATTCTCATCACGTTACACTAGAAGTAAAGTAAGAAAATTATATGATGAAAATTTTGGTTATATTCTAGATGAACTATTAAATAATGAAATAGATGAAGAAAACAAAGATAAATACTATCAAGCAATAATATCATCAATCATTAATTTAGGTTATGCTGAGGACTTAATTATAGCATTGTCATCATTAATAAAAAAATTAGCAGTAGATGAATTACATATAGTAGGAGATATTTATGACCGTGGGCCAGAACCACATAAAATAATGGATATGTTAGAAAAATATCATTCGGTTGATATCGAATGGGGGAATCACGATATACTGTGGCTTGGTTCATCACTAGGAAGTAACATTTGTATAGCAGGAGTTATTACTAATAGTGTAAGACATAACAATCTTGATATTCTAGAAGATATTTATGGAATAAATTTAAGACCACTAGCAAACTTTGCTGAAAAAACATATGATAATGCCATTGTATGGAGACCAAGAAAAACCAAAGAAGAAGATTATTATAATTTAAGTACTATAAGACAATCAGCAAAAATACACAAAGCCATATCAGTAATTATGTATAAATTAGAAGGAAAGTTTGCCTTAAAGCACAATGAATATAATATGACTCATCGTGCCCTTCTAGATAAAATAAATTACGAAGAAAAAACAATAAATATAGATGGAAATATCTATACCCTAGAAGACACAGACTTTCCTACTATAGATAAAAATAATCCATATAAATTAACATATGAAGAAGAAAAAATAATAGCGGATCTAGTAAAATCATTTCTAAATAGTGAATCACTTCAAAGACATATGAAAGTATTCATAGATAAAGGAACTATGTATAAAATAGAAAACAATAATCTAATGTATCATGCCTTAGTACCATTAAATGAAGATGGTTCATTAAAAGAAGTTCAAATAGAAGGAAACTCATTAAAAGGCAAAGAATTATTTGACTATTTAGACAAAAAAGTAAGAACACTATATTATAATAGAGGTAATACATCACAGTATGAATTAGATTTAATGTGGTATTTATGGTGTGGACCAGATTCACCATTTTTTGGCAAAGACAAAATGACCACTATGGAAAGAGTATTAATAAAAGATAAAACATCACACAAAGAAAAAAGAAACTATTATTACAAATATCAAGATAATAAAGAAGTAATGATGAACATAATGAGAAACTTTAAAATACCAGATATAAATAATGCTCACATTATTAATGGCCATATTCCAGTAGAAAAAATAAATGGAGAAACTCCATTAAAAGCAGGAAATAAAGTAATAGTAATTGACGGTGGTTTCTCTAAAGCATATCAAAAAACAACAGGAATAGCAGGTTATACATTAGTCTCAGGTTCAACAGGAATGAGAATTATTGCTCATGAACCATTTTCATCTAAAGAAGAAGCCATTATAAATAATCAAGATATAAACTACTCAATAGATATTGAAAGTAACACAAAAAAAAGATTACTTATTAAAGATGTCGATAAAGGTAAAGAATTAAAAAATCAAATAAGAGATTTAAAATTACTAATTAAATACTATGAATTAGGATTAATAAAAGAAAAACATACCTATAAATACGTAAAAGTATTAAATAAAAAAGCTCGCTAAGCGGGCTTTTATTAATTAAATTAGAATAATTTTAAATTTATTTATAACAAAAATAAATAATATCAAGTATGCAACAGATACAAGAATTCCTGCTAAAACATAACTAGTATAGTAGACTATCAAATATTATTTAAACAAATAAATAAAAAAGAGTAAAATCACTATTTTACTCCCTCAATTATATTAAAATAAGCATTAGTATTAACAATTAAAGTATTAGTTCTAATTGCTTCACAAATAATTTCTATCTTTTTTTTATAATTATTATAACCATACCATTCGGAAGGAAATAATTCGTAATCAGTAAGATTATCAAAATGCTTTTTATAAGTTAATTCCGCTAAAGTATATAAATCAAATAAAGTATCATCTATATTATTATTCATTATTTACCTCCTTTAAATTTTAAATTTTCTAGTTTATCACGATTAAAATTCAAAATATCATAATAATAAAAATCATATATCATATTAAACACTTCATCACCAATTATTGATTTCAAAAATAATAAATTATCTTCCGCTTTATTAGATTTTGCAATAGCAGAAAAATTAGCTATCATTTCATAAAAACCATGTTCAGTAGCGTAATAATAATTCAAACCATGCCCACAAGTACTAGGAATTAAACTTCCTTGACTATTTTTTAAAATTCCACTATGAAGTCTACCATCATATATAGCATCTAAAATATCGCCAATTGAAATAAAACTACCAAAATCATTTAATAAAGTAACAAAGACATTTTCTTTAATAAATATTCTTTTTTGATGTTCAATATATTCATTAAGTGTATACATATCATCTAGAATTATATCAAGTTGTTCATCGGAAATTTGCAAATCTTTATATTTTAGCTTTTTTTCTTCTTTTGATTTAGGCAATCTATCTTCTATATCTTTTATTTTTTGATCAGTATAATATTCTTTAATAAAACCTTCATATCTTTGATTAACAGAATCATAAGATTTACTTACCAAGTGCTGATAACTAATAGAAAACATCTCAGTATTAAATAATATATTTCTATCTTTTCTTGCCCTATCAATTATTGCCATGTAATTATCTGGGATTTTATTATTTGCTAGATAATAATGCAAAGCATGACCAGTTTCATGCATTAATGAATTTATATTAGCACGTTCACAAAAAACAGAACCATTCTGAGGAGAAAAATAATTACCATCATTAGATTTAAAATAACAAAATCTATCTAAATTTTGCTCTTTTATATCAATAAGTCTATTAATTTCCTCGATAGTAACATCGTAATTAACCATAAGAGCATTTCTATAACCCGCTATTAACCCATTAACCATATCCTTATCACTTTTATTATCAGAACTAAATAAAAATTCAAGTTTCTTTAAAAGGTCTTCTCCTTCTTTTAATAAAGGACCAACACCAATACTATTATTAATATTTTTAATATAACTAGCTGTATATTCATTTTCATTTTTTGAAATATCAACATCCTTTTGATTAATTCCCCTATTTTTCAAAATAATAGCAATGTCAGGATTTGATTTAAGAGTATTAGTTAAGATTTTATTTAAAGTAAGATCCATATCAGTATCCAAAAGAATTTCAAGAAGAGTTTTATCACCATACTTTTTCAAAAGAGTATCAACTTCAATTTTATTCAAATATGCAATCATATCATGTTTTGCTACAGTAATATAATATTTTACAATATCATCAATATCAGAAGGGTATGAAATATTATTAATATTAATTTTAACATTTTCATTTTTAATGCAATCCAAAATATAATCCAAATAAGTATAATTATCATGTATTGGCTTTAATAAATTACTAATATTAGTTTTTATAAGTAAATCAGGCCTTTTTTTAAGATAGCAAAGTTTAACTAAATTTTCATTTTGAATACAGAAATTTTTAATATTATACCCATTATCTAACATGTATTCAAATAGATTTCTACTATCATCGGAATCATCGTCAAATATTTCTTTTACAGGAGTAAGAAGAATATTTTCACTAACTTCTCCTATTAAATCAAACCTTTTAAATTTATATATAATATTAATAGTTTTAACGTTATATATATTTTTTAACTGAGGATTATATCCATGCTTTAGCATAAACTCAAGTAATGTTTCATTAGAGAACATTTCTAAAAGAAAGATGTCTTCACCAGCCTTTTTTAGATAATCATAATAATTATTATCTAAAAGATATTTAATGAAATCCACATTTGCAGGAATATCTATTAGAAATTTTGGAATAATACCCTTATCCTTAATTAAAAATTGTAATATTGATTTATTATCATCATAATTAGACATAAGCATACTTTCATTAGCATATTGCATCAAATTATAATTATTATTCTTATTACATATTTCAAGTAAAACATTTAAATTATTTACAAGAGGAACAATAAATTTTGTTGCATTTTCATCATTTAAATATTTTTCAATAGGAAATATCCCATATTCGTTTTTAATAGTCAATTTATTAATTATATCTGGATTCAAACAAGTCAACATAAAGTAGTGTCCAGAAGAACAAAGTAAATCCACTATTTCAATATTCTCTTTAATATTTTGTATAAAATTACTAGTTAAACTATTTTTTTCAATCAAATAATCAATTAATCTTACACCATTAAAATAAGAAAACAAATCTATCTCACTAATATTAAAAAAATATAAATATTCGTCATTTTTACAATATATATAAGCAATTTCAGGATTATTTTTCATTTTATATTCTAGTTCGAAAGGTAATATTATATGTTTTTTTAATAAAAATTCTAAAAAATAAACCCCATTATTATCTTTAGTAAGAAAATCATCTAAAGTTAAATCAAAAGAAGAAACATCTTTTATAGTTCCATTATTTATTCCATTAATAATATTTTGTAATTTTTCATTCATAAAAATACGCCCTCTTTAGTAATTATCTATAACCATTTTAAATATAACATATATAATTAATTAAGTAAATATTTATATTATTTTTTATGTCCACTATAAACACAGATGTATAATGAATATTAAGGATAAATAGATAATAAATAATTTTACATAAACAAGAAAATATCAACAAAACTGTTGATAGAAAATTATATAGCATTAGGTATATTATAATTATTAATATATGTAGTGCCATAAATAACAAAAAATATAATGAATATAACAACACCAATAATAAACAAGCAAAAATAAGATCTAGCAAAATTTTTAAGATTAATATTTCTAGTACCACCAAAAGCATATATTAATAACATTATAAATCCAATAATAGGAATAGAAAATAATATTTCATATCCAAAATACCCCCACATTGAAATAGGTTCATATTCATAAGGTATATTCTTATCCCTCATATTGTAATCCTCCTAATAAAATTATATCATTAAAATAATATAAGTAAATACTATAAATTAAATTTATTTACAATTGAAACAAATAAGATTAAATAAGCAATAGATATAAGGAAACCTGCTAAAACATCACTAGTATAGTGAACACCTAAGTATATTCTACTAATACCAATAAATAAAATTAATATAGATAGAAAACAAATAAGTCCCCATTTTAAATATTTATTATTAATTTTTTTATATATTAAATATATAAGAAATCCATAAAAAGCCATACTCACCATTGAATGACCAGAAGGAAAACTATATCCGCTCTCCTCTATAATTCTAAAATCACTAGGCCTAGGTCTCTGAAGAATAAATTTAAATAATTGATTAAAAACAGTTATAACAACCAAATTTACACATACCAAAATACTAACTCTTTTATCTTTAAATAAGAAAAAAGATAGAAAAGACATTAATATTAAACAAAGAGCACTTCCAAACCAAGTAATACACTTCATAATAGGGGTAACACTATCATTAATCAAATAAGTAGAAATAAACGTATATCCAATAATATCCCCCCTCATAACATCATCATTAAAAACATCTTCTGCTAAAGCAAGAAAAAGAACTATACAAACAAAACAAATAATACTTTTATAATTATTACACATAAATTTTTTCAAATTATTAAACATTAATTTCCTCCATAAATATATATTTCTCTTTAATTATATCACTATAATAGAAAAACTATCAACAAAAACTGTTGATAGACAAAATTATTTAACAATAGATTTTATTAACTGAATAAATTCTTCCTCTGATATTTCATTGGTTTCAATATCAAAGTTAATATTATTATAACTAAATATAGCATAATAATATTTATCTTCACCCATAATCTTAATACTATTACCATTAATTATAGAATTTTTCATTTCATCAGTATCAATACTAAAACATCTAAGTCTCTTAGTAGTATCTATTAAAATAAATATATCTATATATTTATTATTACCACCACTATAAATAATATTATATCCATATAATTTATCATATTTACCAGTATCATCATTGAACAAATAGCATTTAATTATTCCATTTATATTATAGTCATTTGGTACTACAATATCTTTAAGTAAAGGATATATTTTATATAAATCATCAGTAGTTATATCTTCACTTCTTCCATCAATATCTAACTTAGTATTATCAAAATTATTATCAATACTATTAACAATAATAACATCATTATTTTTAACATTACTATCTAATATATTACTTGTACTACTCTTTTTATTTAAAAGAAATACACTAGTCATAGCTATAACTATAGCCATAGGTACTAGACTATATTTAAATATTTTATTCATTTTATTACCTCTTTCCATTTTCTTTCTAATAGAAGTATAATTATTAGTTATATCAAAATCATTTGTTATAACTTTATTTAATTTATCTTCATTATTCATTTTAATCACACTCCTTAAAATATAAGCATAATTCATTTAATGTTCTATAAATAAGATTTTTAATATAAGATTCTTTAGTATTAAGTAATTTGCTAATTTCTTTAATAGTCATTTCTTCTTTGTAATATAAATAAAATACTTTTGGAATATCTTGATTCTTTTTCTTTTTAATAAAATTCCATATTGATTTCCATTCTTCATCTTTAATAAGTAAACTTTCAATATCAAATGAAGAATCTATTATATCTATAATTTCTAATTCATTATTACTTTTATCAAATAAAGAAATATCTCTTATTCTCATAACTAAAGAATAATACTTCTTAATTTTATTAATAGCAATTCCAATTAAATAACTATTAATATTAGTATCATCAATATTTTTCTTATTCATAATTTTCCATAACTCTAAATAAACTTCTTGAATAATATCATTTACATCATTAATATTATGACATTTAATAATAATATATCTAAGAATATTAGAGTAAGTTTCTTTATAAAATTCATTAAACTTATCTAGGTTTGTTTGACTAGTCATATTATCACCTACACTATAATTATCCCACATATCAGTAAAAAAGTTTCAAAAAAGATACACTTTAATATAAAATGTATCTACTTTTATTTATTTTTACTTTTTCTTTTAAGATTATCTGGTAAAAATAAATCTATTTCTTCATTATGTAAAGTCATATCTTCATTTATTTTAAGTGCTTTACTTGCTCTCTTATATGCTTTAGGATTAGTTCTTGGTCCTACTTCAAAACAATATTGATAAGCATTACCTCTTTTTCTTATGCTAATCATTTTATCACTCTCCTTATCCTTGATATACATATAAAAATAGAGTATATCTACATGATACACTCTATTCACTCTTTGCTTTATCATCAATTTTATTACTTATTACTTTTAATGTTTCTAAATATTCTTTTTCAATCGGACTTATTGTTTTTACTTGATATTTCTTATATTCATCTTTTGCTTTTTCTATTGCTTTATTATGACTAACTGTACCTGCACCCACAAGTAACTTTTCTCCAGTACTGGAAAGGATTGTATCCAGTTGTCTAATATAATCTTCCATATGCATTGGATTATGTCTAATTGCTTGTATTTCTGCAAAATCAAAATATCCAGAAACCAAATTATTTAAAATTTTTAGTTCTTCTTCTGTTAAATAATTTTTAGCAATTACAACATCACTCATTACCGGTAAATCGCCACCAAAAGTAGTAAGTCCCATAAATGGTTTGTCAGAATTTGCTCTTTCATAGATTACTTCTGGTGCTGTATGTCCGTGTGCAGCGTAGTGAAGTTTATTTTGAACAATCTTAAAAAATTCAATTGATTTTTCATCTTTAGGATTATAATCTACAGCAGTTGCATATAAATCAAGAACTTGTCTATATAATACTTTTTCAGATGATCTTATATCTTTAATTCTAGCAAGTAATTCTTTCCAATAATTTCCTCCACCATTTCCTTTAAGTCTTTCATCATCCATAGTGAAGCCTTTAATCATATATTCTTTTAATCTTTCAGTCGCCCATCTTCTAAAATTAGTAGCAACTTTCGATTTTATTCTATATCCTAAAGACAAAACCATATCTAAATTGTAATATTTAACTTTTCTTTCAACTTTTCGATTTCCTTCTTTTTGAACTGTCAAGAATTCCTTGACAGTTGAATTTATGTCTAATTCTTCTTCATCAAAGATATTTTTAATATGCAAACTTATATTTTGTTTAGTCGTATCATATAAGTCAGCCATCTGTTGTTGTGATAGCCATACTGTTTCATCTTCAAGTTTTACGTCTATTTTTGTTTTACCATCTTCTAGTTGATATATTACTATATTATTTTTTTCTTCCATTAAAAACCTCCTTTTTAAATTCAAAAGGTGTCAACACATATAATCATTGTTCACACCTTTATTTTACTACATACTTTTAATATTTTGTGGACAAGTTATAAAACTCGAATCAATTTATCTTTTAAAAAATTAAATTTTTCCCTTATTTTATGCTACTTTCCGCAACAGTTTTTATACTTTTTTCCCGAACCACAAGGACACAAATCATTTCTACCAACCTTAGTACTCTTCTTTTGTACTTTAGCATGGTCTTTGCTATCATTTGTTACAGTATTCTTAGCAACTTGTTTTCTCTCAATATTTTGTCTAATTTCAGATTTTAATAGATAAACACTAATATCTTTATTAATTCTAGCAAGCATTTCATCAAATAACTGATATCCTTCCATTGTATATGCTTGTAGAGGACTAGTATTAGCATAACCTCTAAGACCAATACCATCTCTTAAATGCGTCATTGTGGAAATATGTTCCATCCAATAATTGTCAATAACTCTAAGAGATATAGCCTTTTCAAACTCATTTCTAACCTCTTCTGGAATATCTTCAAGTTTCTCCTCATAATCCTTTAAAGCATTTTCATATATTATATCAATAACTTCACTAGGATGTCTGCCATTAATCTCTGATAAAGTAATTCTATACTTTCTAAGTAAATTTTCATTTACAGCTTCAAGGATTTCACTATAATCATTTTCTTTTAATTTATTACTCTCCACTAAGTGTGAATTAACAATATCACTAATATATTCCTTAAAACCATTAAGAACTGTTTCATGAATAGAATCATTATCTAATAT
>CAKPSW010000015.1 GCA_934183705.1 uncultured Bacilli bacterium
GCAATACTATTAATACATGGCTTTGCCGGAGGCAATTATGACTATGGAGAAATAGGAAATGACTTAGAACTATATAGTAATTTTGATGTATATACATTTACTCTACCGGGTCATGAAAAAATGATAATAGATAAAGTAACAAGAAATGATTGGATAAATAAAGCTGAAGAAGAAATAGAAAAAATAATTAATAATGGTTACCGTGAAATATATATTATAGGTCATAGTATGGGAGGAGTTATAGCTTCTTACTTAGCAAGTAAATATAAAGAAGTAACAAAGTTAGTTTTAGCCGCTCCAGCATTTCATTACTTAGCCTTTAATGGTGATAAAGTAGACGTAGCTAAAAGTATAAAAAAATTACCTAAACTTTTTAAGGATTATAAACCTGAAGAAGTGTTATCTAGATTTTTTAAAATACCTATTCCTACAATTAGGGAATTTATGCTTTTAGTGGAAGAGCACACAGGTGATGTAAAAAATATAACCTGTCCAACACTAATAATACATGGTGATAAAGATGACATCGTACCAAAAGATTCTGTATTATATGTGTATAATACTATAGCAGCAAAAAGTGTTACTCTAGTAGAAATTAAAACACTTACTCATGATTTATTTATTAATAATAGATATGAAGAGGTAAAAGAATTAATAACAATTTTTCTTAGAAAAAAACCGAAATTTGGTAAATATACCAAAAAAATATGATTATATCAAAATAATCATATTTTTTATACTCTTTTTCCTATTATTAGTAAATACTTCTTATCATACTTAGCATAATCCCTATGTGTACTACAAGTCTGAAGTAATAAAATTTCATCATCAGCACTAACATCTACATTAGTATCATACATTGACTTATTCTTAAGTTTATTCAAATGTTTTAAATATTCAGTATCATTTGTAAAATTAATATTCATATAAGTAAAATCACTATACTCCACAAATACTGAAAATATCTCATATTTCTTCTTAACATTATTTGTAGTAACATAAATATATTTATGATCATCATAATAATTCTTATCATAATAATTTTCTAATATCTTAAAAGGCATATCTACTCGAGAAGAATTATGGCCAAATATCAAAAGCTTTTTACTATTATCAATATCAACCCTATAATCTAAATAAATAGAACCCATATAATTATCTTCTTTATCTGGTGTATGATTTAAATAATACTCATTATCCTCTCCCTGCATAATAGGAGCACTATAATCAGTATTATCAAAAGATAAAATACCTACTACGTCATCATTATTATATTCTTTTTTTAGGGCATCTATTTCTTTTTGATAGTCTGTTTTATTTATTATGTTGTTATTTCTTTCTATGCCTATATCTATATTGTTTTTATTTTGTTTTGGATATAATAGATATGTTATACTTGTTATAAATAATAATGTTATTATTACTACTATTATTGTTTTCTTTTTATTTTTCATAATATCATCCTTTTAATTTTAAATTAGTATATACTTTATTAAATACTTCATTGAATTTATATGCTTCTTCTTTGGTATTTTTATATGAAAGGCTTATTCTAATACTAGATGTGGAAATATCTTTATCATGATATATGGCATCTATGGCATTAGATATATTTGAGGTTGAACAAGCACTTTTTGTGGATAGGTATATTTCTTCTTCTTCCATAGCATGAATAAATGTTTCTGGTTTAATTCCTTTTATACTGAAGTTTATTATATAGGGAATACTATAGATTGTGCTATTTATATGGATATTTTTATTTTTTACTAGGTTATCTTTTATTATGGTATTTATTTCTTCTACATGTTTATAGTTGTCATCTATATTGGGAATTATTAGTTCTAATGATTTCATTAGACTACATATTAGGGGAAGAGCTGGAGTACCACTACGAAGTGGTGTCGTTGATTTTCCACCATGAATTAGATTATCAATATTTATATTTTCTTTTTTTAGTAAAAGGCCTATTCCTTTTATACCGAATATTTTGTGTGCTGAAGCACTCATAAAGTCCATATCGTTAAAATCTATTGGCACTTTGCCTATTGCTTGGGTAGCGTCTACATGTAAATAGCATTTAGGATATTTTCTTACTATTTTACTTATTTGTTTAATATTTTGTTTTATTCCTAGTTCACTATCTACTAATGATATTGATACTAAGATGGTATTTTCTGTTAGTAGATTTTGCAAAGATTCTAAATCTATTTGACCATCTTTATTTATTTTTACGTAATCGATTATGAATCCTTTGGTTTCTAGGTATTTGCATGTTTCTATAATAGAGGAGTGTTCTAATTTAGTGGTTATGATATGATTACCTCTGTTTTTATATTTTGATGCTACTCCTTTTAATACGGTATTATTGGATTCGGTTGCTCCGGAAGTATATATTACTTCGTTTTTCTTCACTTTTAATAATTTGCTTATTTTGTTTGTGGCATAGTCTTCTAGTTCTTTGGATTTTATTCCTAGTTTATGTAATGAGTTTGAATTGCCTTTATATTCTTTACATACTTTATTAAATGTATCTAATACTCTATCATCTACAAAAGTTGTTGCACTATTATCAAAATATATCATAGTATTCCTTCTTTCTCTTAAATATTTTATCACATCACTATGAATTATACAACAATATATTGTTTTTAATTTAAGTATGATGTAGTGTTGCTTTATTTTAAGGAATAGTTTATTATATTTATGGTGATTTATTTATGAACGAAGATAATTTGATTAGATATTATAATAAATTTAATGAAGATAAAAGATTAACTAGAAGGCATGGTATTGTTGAGTATACTACATCAATTAAATATATTCATGAATATTTAAAGAAAATGGATAATCCTAAGGTAATTGATATTGGTGCTGGTAGTGGTAAGTATTCTTGTGCTTTGTATGATGAAGGCTATGATGTTACTAGTGTTGAGCTTGTTAGGCATAATTTGATGACTCTTAAGGGAAAGAATAGTAATATTAAGGCTTATTTGGGTAATGCTACTGATTTATCTAGATTTAGGGATAATAGTTTTGATGTGGCTCTACTATTTGGTCCGATGTATCATCTTATTAGTGAAGATGATAAGATTAGGGCTCTTTGGGAGGCTAAAAGGATTGTTAAAAAAGGAGGGCTTATTTTTATTAGTTATTATATGAATGAGTATGCTATTATTACTCATGGGTTTAGGGATAATAATATTATTTCTTCTATTAAAGATAGTCTTGTCGATGATTCTTATCATGTTACTCCTTGTCATGATGATTTATATAGTATGGTAAGAATTGAGGATATTAATAGATATAAAGATAAGACGGGGCTTCAAAGGGTTAAGATACTAGCCCAAGACGGTCCTAGTGATTATCTTAGGAGTGTTATTAATAAGATGGATGATGAGACCTTTGCTGTTTTTCTTGATTACCATCTTAAGACTTGTGAAAGATATGAATTACTTGGTGCTTCTTCCCATGTTATGGATATTTTAAAGAAAATAGATTAGTTAATTTAAAGACTTTGGACTTTAAATTTTTTTCTAATGACTATAGGCATTAGAAAACGGCGAGTAACGGAGTGCGAGACGATAAAAAAGAAAAAGCAAGTATTTCTACTTACTTACTGGAAGTACTGAACGATTAATTGCTATCTCCGGATCAAATACTTCATCAATCCTCTCACTACCTAAATTAGCTAACTACATCTTCATAGGTTCAGCCTTAGAACTAGGTATAGACTCAATGAGTCTAAATATGTCTTTTGTTACCGTAGCAGCCCTTAATCTTATTTTTCCATCAGGAGCTAACATCTTCAACTGATTACAATTTGTAGTCACTTCACTACCTTACATATTCTACTACTATTGCAATACTTGAATACAAAGTTAATGAAATATCAAATAAGCATTTTTACATTAAAGAGCATAATCAAAAGTGCAATAGTAAAGAAATTACACAACTTAATTGCGACGACACTGTTGTCGCAATTGGAAAACATATATAAAATTTTCTCATTCTTTCAAGATTTCGTTTAGAAAAACTTCTACCAAATTCATTAGTTAGTTTCCTCCTAACATTTATATATTAAAGACTTCATATGCATAAATTATACAATAATTATGGGAATATATGAATATTTCCATACCCTATTGAAATTTAATAACACACATATACAATATTCTTAGAAATAGAAGCCTACTCATAACTTTCCTGCTATTCGTCCCAATAACATCTACAACACTAAAATAATAATCCTCCTTTTCTCCATTCCAAATACTTCTAATTTCTTTTCCTTCAAATAAATTTGAAATTGTACTTAATTTATTTTTTTTCATACAAAACCTCCTTTTTTATTATATAAGAGTGATAATTACATATATCTTTATCACTCTAAATTAAATGTTATCATACCCATTTTATAATGTCAATATATTTTAGTACATATGTTCGCTAAAAAGTCTGATTTTTTATAAAAAGAAAAAGCAAGTATTTCTACTTACTTACTGGAAGTACTGATATGCTTCTGGCTATATCTAGTAATTCACTTTTTGATAATTTATCACTTACTACATAGTATTCTATGTTATTATCTATCCAATTTACTGAGTTGTCATTTACTATTGCTACGGCATCCGCCATTAATTCTAATTCACCATAAGTTGGAACTATTAGATGTTCTTTTTCGTATGTTACAGTCTCTTCAATTAACATAAATGGATTATCACCATCGAATGTTAGTATTAGTCTTTCGCCACTTTCTTTACTTACTTTTTCTTTGTTTGATAGATATGTATTAGCAGGTATATACATTGGGTAAATTACATCTTCAATGGAACTTGTTTGTTTTGTTTCTTCTGTTTTATCTTCTTCTTTATCTTTTGTACTTTCATTAGCACTTTTATTTTCATTTACATTTGTGTTTTCATTTACATTTGTGTTTTCGTTAGTATTTTTATTTTCATTTGTAGTGTTATCTTTCTTTTCAGTATTTTCTCTTTCTTCTTTTACATCTATTATTTCTTTTAATTCGAATATGCTATCTTTTAATTTACTGCCTAGATCTATTTTGGTAAAGTTCATGGTTATTTGTGCTACACTATTACTATCTAATACGGTTACTTTTTTGATGTTATTGTTTTTATCTAGGAGTATTTCTTGTTTTACGAGTTTAGAATTGTTTGGATATGAAGCCGCTACAAGGATTTTAGAACCTGAATCGGTTTTTTTGAATATTCTGTTTTCGTCATTTGTTATGTCTTCTAATAGTGGTCCTAATAGATATACTTGGGAATTGTTGTATGGCCAATCACTTTGGAATTTGAAACTTTTATTTATTCTTGGTGTTACTACATATACTCCTTCTTTGTTACGAAGAATTATCTGCTCATGATTATTTGTGGTATTTACTAAATCTACTTTATAGTTATCTTTTTCTTTATATGATACTTTTACATCATAAGTATATACGTCTTCATTATTTACTATTTCTAGCGTACCTTCTATATAATAGGATTTGGCATTATTTATTTTCTTTGTTAAATCTTTTATAACTGAACTCTCACTCGTTTTTCCACATCCACTAATTATAAATACTCCCATAATCATTATTAAAAATAATAACTTTTTTTTCATTATTCACCTTCCTTATTCTTTCTCTAAATTATATTATATTTTTTTTCTTATATGATGAATAATTTGTATTTTTTGGGAGAAAATATTATTAAAAAGGAGGATATTATGAATATATTATATAAAATTGCTCTAGTTATTGGAATTATTGGTTGTATTAACTGGGGTTTAGTAGGTATTTTTAACTTTAATTTAGTTGAATATTTGTTTGGAGATGAAAGTGCTCTTACTAGAATTGTATATGTTTTAGTACTCTTATCTGGAATTATACAGACTTTTATACTTACTAAAGATTTGGATTAGGACCTTTATATTGGTCTTTTTTTATTGCTTTACATTATTTTATTTCTTTTATTAATTATGTAGATTTTTTTCTTTATTTATAGTATAATTAAATAGGTGATATTTCATGAGTTATAGAATTAACTTTAATAGCACTTATGCTAATAGAGGTATGTCACTTGAGAATGATATTAATGATACTAATAAGTATTATCTTACTTATGATATTGCTCTTATATATAAGAAACCTACTCCTATTAGGGTTACTAAGACTAATTATAATAATATGAGAATTAGTGATGGTTTTTTTGAAGAGCAATCTACTTTAGACTATAATGGTGTTTATAAGGGCTATTATATTGAATTTGATGCTAAGGAAACTAATAGTAATAGTAGTTTTCCTATTAGTAATATTCATGTTCATCAAATGGAATATATTAAAAAAGTAATTAGACATGGTGGTATTGTGTTTCTTATTGTTAGATTTAATAAATTACATAAGGATTTTGTTATTACTGGAGATGATATCATTAAATTTATTTTAACTAATGATAGGAAGTCTATTCCATTATCTTACTTTGAAGATAATGGTTATAAGATTGATATTAAGTATGCTCCTAGAATTGACTATATTAAAATTGTGGATAAGATTATTATGGAGAAGATAAAATGATTTTATTTGTTACAATTTTATTTGTTGTTATAATTATTTTGAGTATTATAGCTTTTGGAATAGATGGTTCTATTATACTTTTTATTACTTCACCATTATATATTGTGTACTTAAAGACAAATAATATTAATATAAGGAAAAGGAATATTGATAAGGGTAATTTATCAGAAAGAAAGGAAGTTGAATTTGTGAGTTCTAGAGATAGGAAACGTGGGGTTGGTTTGGATGGTATTAAAAAGAGGATACCTAAAAAGAAGACTAATACTTTAAAGAATGAGAATAAGAGTGTTAGCAAAAAGTCTACTAGTAATAGTAGAGATAATAGAAAGAATAGTAGAAAGAGTAATGATGATAAGAGTAAGAAGAGTCTACTTAGAAAGATTTTAACTATTATATTAGGTTTTGCTATTTTATGTGTATTTTTAGCAGGATTATTTATGCTATATATTGTAATTAGTACTGGTTCTTTTGATCCAGAGGCTCTTAAAAATCAGGATCAGACTGTTATATATGATAAAGATAATAATGTTATTGCTACTTTAGGAGATCAAAAGAGGGAATCTATTACTTATGATGATTTACCAGAGGTTCTTATAGATGCTCTTATTGCTACTGAGGATTCTAGATATTATCAACATAATGGTGTTGATATGGCAAGATTTATTAAAGCTACTTTACTTAATTTAGTTGGTAGAGATGATGCTGGTGGTGCTTCTACGCTTACGATGCAGACTGTTAAGAATAATTTGACTAAGAAGGATAATACTGAAACTAATAGAGTTAAGAAGATTATAAGAAAATTCCAAGATGTTTATTTATCGGTATTCTTTATGGAAAAGAAATATAGTAAAAACGAGATTTTGGAAATGTATGTTAATGATAGTTGTCTTGGTGGTACTGTATATGGTGTTGAGGAAGCTAGTAAGTATTATTTTAATAAAAATGTTTCAGAGCTTAGTCTTCCAGAGGCTGCGATGTTAGCTGGTATGTATCAGGCTCCTAATAGATATAATCCTTATAAGAATCCAGAGGCCGCTACTAAAAGAAGAAATACTGTTTTATCTTTAATGGTTAGACATGGTTATATTACTCAAGAGGAAGCTGATATGGCTAATAGTGTATCTATTGAGAGTATGATTAGTGATAGTGCTACTGAAAGTGATTATCAGGGATATATTGATACAGTTATAGAAGAAGTTGAAGATAAAACTGGTAATAATCCTCGTCAAGTATCTATGAAGATATATACTGCTATGGATAGAAATGTTCAAGATGGTATTAATAAGGTTCTTAGTGGTGAGGATCATTCTTGGGCTGATGATACTGTTCAAGCTGGTGTTGCAGTTACTAATGTCAATGATGGTACTATTGTAGCTATTGGTGCTGGTCGTAATCGTAAGGCTGCTGATTGGAACTATGCTACACAATCACTTAGACAACCTGGTAGTACTGCTAAACCTTTATTTGATTATGGTCCTGGAATGGAATATAATGATTTTTCTACATATACTTTATTTAATGATGAGCCTTGGACTTATACTAATGGTCCAGAGATTGGTAACTGGGATGGTACTTATCAGGGATTAATTACTTTAAGACAAGCACTTAGTGTATCGAGAAATATTCCTGCACTTAAGGCTTTCCAACAAGTTGATAAAAAGAATATTGTTACTTTTGTTAATAGTTTGGGACTTGATGTTGCTTATAGTACTAAATCTGATAATTATAAAAAGAATGAGATTACTGGTGCAGATAATGTTATTAATGAAGCCTACTCTATTGGTGGTATGTCTTATGGCGTTTCTCCTCTAGATATGGCGGAAGCTTATGCTTCATTTGCTAATGGTGGATATCATATTGAAACACATGCTGTTACTAAGATTGAATATAGAAGTACTGGTGAGGTTGTAGATTTTTCTGAAGAAAAAGAAAAAGTTATGTCTGATTCTACTGCTTATCTTATGAACAATGTTCTTAAATATGCCGTTGATTATGGATTTAATGGTGGCGCTAAAGTTTACGGTTCTACAGTAGCCGCTAAAACTGGTACCTCTAACCTATCTGAAGCTGATTGTAAGGCTAAAGGTATTCCTGTTGGTTCGGTTAATGATTTATGGACAGTGGCTTATACTCCTGAATATTCTGTTGCTTTATGGTATGGCTATGAAAAGGCTGATAGTAGTCATTATTTGTCTGGGGCTAGTGCTCCTAAAGATGCCGTTATGAGATCTATTATGAAGTATATTCCTAAAACTACAAAACAATGGGATATGCCTTCCTCAGTTGTTAGTTCTACTGTTGAAAAAGAGACTTGGCCTTCCTTATTACCTAGTGAATATACTCCTAGTGATATGGTTGTTACTGAATACTTTAAAAAGGGAACTCAACCTACTGAGGTATCGCAAAGATTTGCTAAGCTTGATGATGTTACTAATTTAAATAAAACTAGTGTTAGTGGTGGTTATAAACTTACTTGGAATTGGAAAGTTCCTGATGTTCTTAATACTACTTATTTAACTAAATACTTTAATAATAGTGTATTTGGTAAGAGTTCTGCTAACTTTTTGCAGGCTAGACTTAATTATAATGGTGATACTTTAGGTGGTAATGGTTTTGGTATTTATGTTAAATCTTCTTCTGGTAATCTAGAGAGAATTGCTTTTACTGATAAGAATGAATATACTTATCATCCTACTAGTAGTGGTGATATTGAACTTGTTGTTAAGGCTGAATATAAGAACTTTAAATCTAATGCTAGTAATGGCATATCTATTACTGTCAGTGGTAATGGTATTAGTAATGTTGATGATGAGTTATCTTTGACTTTAACGGATAATAATACTAATTTTGATAAGGGTAACTATAAGGAAGTTGGACGTGGTGTTAAAGTTACTTATAACGGTAAGGATGTTACGGATAAAGCTATTATATCTTATAGTTTGAATGGTTCTCTTAAACTTACTGTTAGTTCTTTAGAGGATGCTATTAATGATCTTGAATCTGGAGAAGAGGCTGTGATTACTTATAGTGTTAAGTATTTGACTAGTCCTACTAAAAAGATTGAAAAAAATATTAAAATTAATTAAAAGACTTGCCTTTATGGCAAGCCTTTTTTGTTAATATTATTCGCTATTTTTTCTTATATAATTGTAATAATACGATGAATTTTTCTTTAATTCTTTATTTAAGTTATCTATCCCTAATTCTTCTGCGAGAGTTTTAGAGTTTGAGAAAAGATTTGTTCCAATACCTAGTCTGTTTCCTTCTATTTCTACTCCCATTGCTCCTAGGGTTGTAGGAAACATATCCATAGTGGTAAATATTCTGTTTTTGTTTTGGACATTGCTATCGTTATATACGTTTATGAAGGTATTGAATATTGTTCTTTTATAATCGTCATCTATTTTATAGAAGTTATTTTGCATTGTTGGATGATCTCCAGTAATGATAATAGTGGTATTGTCATAAAATGGTTGCTCTTTTATCCAAGAGATAAATTCACTTACCATTTGATCAGAACAATAGAAGGAGTTTGAGTAATGATTATCAAATATTTCATCGCAACTTTCATCTAAATAACCGTCCGCGAAATGGGTATCAGCGGTAAGAAGAGTTAGATTAAATGGTTCGTTATCTTTTGATATTTCTGTTAGTTTTTCTTTGGCATAAGTAAATAGTTTTTTATCTTCAAATCCCCACCATTTATAGTAGTCACTAGATATTTTTCCTTCTTCGATAGCAGTATAATAATCATATATATTATAGTTGTGAGTGCTAAAATAGGCTTTTCTTCCTCCGAATTCGGAGTCTGATCCTATCATTAAATAATTGTTATAGCCTTCATCTTTTAGGATATCTCCTAGGGTTTTTATATTGGAGAATTTAGTGCTATTTGAAGAGTAGTCATCTACTTTTAGTTTTAGTGGTACTCCGGAAGTTTGGGCTATCATAGCCGCTACAGTCCAACTAGTTCCATATGTTTCTTCAGCTCCTCCTAATAGATTGGTATTGGAAAAGTTTAGGTTGTTTAGTGCCAGTTTCTCTAAATTAGGCATTATTGAGGCATCCATTACTCCACCATTTATTTTACTTACGTTAGTTGTTTCTGTTGATTCCATAAATATATATATTAGGTTTCTTTTTTTATTGGGAAATTTTATTTCGACATCGTCTGGAGATACATAGTTATCTTTAAACAAGTCACTACTTGATAGTCCATTTATAGCAAAGTCGAAAAAGCCTATATTTATTCCAAGACTTATTATGGATAATGCTAGTAATATACGTCCATATTTTGTTTTGTTTTTTATTGGTAATATTTGTAATTCTTTTTTTGTTTTGTTATTTTTTATATATATTTTTTTATCGAAGTTTATTGTTGGTAATAAAAGTATTGATAGAATTAATAGAAAAACAAAGAATTCTATTATATATGTTATTAGTTTTACTGGTTGACCCCCTACTCCAGATAATTTTAAGATGCTATACATATATTGATCAAATGAGGAATTATATATATTAGCTTTTAGATATACTGCTAGTAGAAATATTAGTGTGGATATTATTATTAATATATTTTCTTTTATGTAGTTTTTTTTCATTTTGTCACCTCTTAATTAATTATACAATAATTTAAGATAAAATAAAAGATAGAATTTATTACTATATATTCTATCTTACAACAAAATATTCATTATACCACTTTAAGAAGCTATATACGGCCCATATTTTTCTATAGTTATCTTTTTGTTTGTTTTTATGTTCCTCTAATATTTTTAATAAATAATCGTTATTAAATAATTCTTTGGATATATCTGTGTTAAAAGTATTTTTTATTTCTTCGTAGAAGTCTTCTTCTCTTATCCATTCTCTTATTGGTACGGGAAAGCCTAGTTTTTTCTTTTTATAGGCTTCATTTGGGATTACTTTTTTAGCGGCATTTCTTAAGGCTACTTTGGTAGTTCCATTACTTACTTTATAATTTTTGGGTAACATTCTAGCTATATCAAATACTTTCATATCTGTAAATGGTACTCTGGATTCTATGGAATGAGCCATAGTCATTTTATCTACTATTGTTAGTATATTGTTACTAAGCCAATATCTTATGTCTACCGCTAGCATCTTATCTAGTTTATTATAGTCTTTATATTCAGAATAGATATCTTTAACTATATCTTTATTCTTAATATAATTGTCTATCTTTAATACGTCTTTTAGTTCATCATCATAGTATGTTCTATTAATACTAATATACGATTCTTCTAATGGTAGTCCTCTTCTTATAATGTATCTAGTAATTTTATTTTTTGGAAGAGGCCTACAAATACTTGCCATTGCTTTTCTTATAAATAATGGTAATTTAGTATAAAAATTATCATCGTAGCTATTATATCCTCCAAAGAATTCATCTGCACCTTCTCCTGATAGTACTACTTTAACATCACGAGAAGCAAGTCTAGATAAGAAGTATACTGCTATGGCGCATCCATCAGCGGTTGGTTCATCCATGTGGTAATATACTTCGGAAATGGCTTTCATATATTCTTCTTTACTAATTTTTTCGCTGATATTTTTTATGTTTAGTTTATTAGTTAGATCTTTAGCATAATCAATTTCACTATACTTTGCTAAATCGAAACCTATAGTATAAGTTTTGTCTGGTTTAGCAAGACTTACTAAATAGGATGAATCAACACCACTAGATAAGAATGATCCTACTTCAACATCACTTATTAAATGATGACGAGTAGAATCTTTCATAGCCTTACCTATTTCATCTACTACTTCATCAAAGCTTTTATCAGTTTTGCCAAATTCTACTTTAAAATATCTATCTATTTTTATCTTTCTTTTCTCTACATCTATCGTCATTGAATGTCCTTGTGGTAATCTATATACTCCTTTAAAGAATGTTTCGTCTGTTGGAGTAAAACTAAATGTTAGGTAAGCTCCTAGTAAATCTTTATTTAATTCTTTTTTAAATGTTGGATATGCTAAAAAACTTTTTATTTCTGAACCAAATAATATTGTATCTTTATCTTGATAATAATATAATGGCTTAATACCAAACTGATCTCTTGATATGAATATTTCTCCTTTATTCTTATCATAAATAGCATAAGCAAACATACCTCTTAATTTTTTTGGTAAATCATGGCCCCACTTTTCATAACCATGTAATATTACTTCGGTATCTGATTCTGTAACGAATTTGTATTCAGTAAGTTCTTCTTTTAATTCTTTATAATTATATACTTCTCCATTATATATTATTAATATACTTTTATCTTCATTATATATTGGTTGATTTCCTCCTGCTAGGTCTATTATTGATAATCTTCTTTGTCCTAAGGCAACATCGCCAAGAGTGAATATACCTTCGGCATCTGGTCCTCTATGAATAATTTTTTCATTCATGCTTCTAATTAGTTTATCTTTATTTTTATCTTTACTTATAATTCCATTAATTCCACACATATTAATACCTCGCTTATACTTAGTATATCACAAAAGAAGAGAAGTAAAAATATTTTTACTAATTATTTACTTTTTCTTTACAATATTTACTTATTTTCTTTTTCTTTTATTTCATCTATATATTTATAATTTAAAGTGTTTTCTTTTGAAACGGTATTTATATTTTCAGAAAGTCTATGATGTTTTTCTTCTTTTTCACTATCCCTAGCAGCAATTTCTTGTTCAAATACCTCATTTATTCTTTCTTTACCAAGATTTGCTAAACACATTTTCATAGGTTCTGCTTTAGACATTATTCCGATTGCATTTGTTTTTTCTACCCATTCTTTAACACTAATTTTATAACTATTTAACCCTGCTTGACTTTTAATTATGGCGAATTCGCCATAATTAAAATTAAGATTATGAGTTCTATATAATCTTTATATATTCTTTTTACTGAATCTTTCTTTGTAAAAACAGTGTTTACATATATCTAGGTATACTTTATTATCATTAAATCCTTTAATGGTATTTTTGAATTTACTACTATTTATAATGTCTTTCATACTGCTTGTAAATATATTACCTAGATTGCTTTATCCGTCACTATCTAAACAGCAGATACTTACCATACCGTCTGATAATATGGCTAATTGGGTTTTTGCTCCAAGACATGTACCTTCTTCTTTGTAGTAGTTATTATTAGTGCTAGGCCAAGTAAATTTACTATCTAAACTTAAATATATTTTATTATCTAGTTTCATCTTATCATATAATTTATTTACTTTATACTTAAATTTAATCATATCTAGATATTTGTTGTTTACTTTATCTATGCTTTTATCTAATGTCCAAAATCTATAATTTATATATGGATATTTTAGGTTATCTACCACTGTAAATATATCTTCTAGATATGTGTCTTTTTTGTTTTCACTATGTAGTGATATGTTTATTTGATATATATTATCATACTTACTTAATATATTTAATCTTTCTTTTAGGAATACTCCATTAGTAGTTAAGCATACTTTTTTATTGTACTTCTTGCATATACTTAGTATATTATCTAAATTATGATGAGTAAGTGGTTCTCCTTTTAGATGTAAGTAGATATAATCAGTATAATTATTTATTTTTTTTATTACTTCTTCAAATTCTTTAGGAGTCATTTCTTTTTTGGGGCGAAGTGAAGTGCTACAAAAAGAGCAATTTAAATTGCAAATATTAGTTATTTCTATATATATTCTTTTGAATTTCATACTTAATCATTCCTTTAATAAAGTGTTTATTTTAAGACTTAGGATAAGGCTTAAAATAACGCTCTAAGACCTTAGGCTTAGAGCGATAATAAATAATAGTTATTTTTTATAATATTTACATATATCTTTTAATTTGCAATCAGCACATATTGGGTTTATTGCTTTACATTTATATCTTCCAAATAGTACTAGCTGATTATGAACCTTATTTCTTTTGTTTTTTTTGATTTTTTTTGTTAGTTTCTTTTCTACTTCTAGAACATCATCTGTATCATTTGCTAGTCCTAGTCTTTTACTTACTCTATTTACATGGGTGTCTACCGCTATAATGGGTTCATTATATATTACTGATAGAAAAACATTAATGGTTTTTCTTCCTACTCCAGGAAGGCTTTCTAAATATTTTCTATCATTTGGTACTCTTAATTTGTTATCTTTTATTAGTCTATTTGCTATTTCTTTTATGTATATACTTTTCTTTTTATATGTACCTATGGGTTTTATTATTTTCTCGATATCTTTGATATCAGCATTTGCTATATCATATATGGTTTTATATTTGGTTAGTAATACTTTATTTACTTCGTTTACTCTTTTATCTGTTGTTTGGGCACTCATTACTATCCCTAATAATAATTCATAGTCTTTAGTATAATTTAATTCACATATGGGATTTGGAAATAATTCATCTAGATATGTAGTTATTTTATTAATCATCATTTAACCAATCATAGAAGAAGACGTCTTTTACTTCTTCTTTTTTGCTTTCTCTTGCTTTTATTTTAGCGGATTGTACTTCTTCTTTAGTTTTGTATCCTTTTTTTCGCCAGTTATATAGTATTGTTTCGATATATCTTAGGGATGTCACTCCATTATATATGGCTTCTTTTAGGGCTTCCATTATTAATTCATGAGAGAAGTCATCATCTATCCAACCTTTTATTATTTGACATTCCATTGAAGATATTGGACGACCGAATTCATTTTCAAATGTAGTAAAGATATCTGTATTATCTAATGTTTTTTCTTTCTTATTATCTATTATTAGACCCATTATTTTTTTATATAGTAAGTCTAGTGATATGTATTCTTCGCTTTTGCCTTCTTTGTTTTTTTCTTTGGTTATTTCAATTATTTTCTTTTCGTCTAGGGCATTTATTATTTCCATAACCTTGAATTTATCCATACCTAATGGAGAGGATATTTCTTCGGGGTTATATACTATTTTATCTCCTTTATCTATTAAAAATATTAATATTATTAGTTCTTCTTCTTTTATTCCTAATCTTATATAGTATCTTAAGAGATATCTTGGTATGACTATTGGTTTTTCTTTTAGTAGTTTTTCTACGTTATCCATTTTTTCCTCCTAATGATATTTGATATTCTAATTCTTCTGTTTCAACGTTATAGAAATTATATGTTAATTTTTCTTTTTCTTTTATTTTTTCTTCATAATATATATTTCCTCTTCGGTATGTTATATCTTTTGTGCTGTCTTTTATTTTGTTTTTATCTATACTATATACTTCTTCATAGTTTAAGTCTAATACTACTACTTTATCTTCTGCTATTATTATGTAATAGTTGTTGTCTTTGTTTAGATATTTTATATCTTTAATAGTGGTATTTTGATAGATATCTTTTATTAGTTTTTGTTTGTATTTGTTGTTTCTTTCGGTAGGATAGATATATATGATTAGTACTGATATGAGTAATATTGTTAGTAATATTATTATGTATTTCTTTTTCATATCTATCACTTCCTTTAGCCTTATTATACTATGTTTTTTCTTTTTTGTGAATAGTTTTTCCTCTTATTTTATCTGCTTTGACGATATAGTTGTCTTCTTTTAAGGTGAGAGTTAGATATGATGATGGATCTATAGTATATGTATCTATCCAAACTAATGATAAGTGATAGAGAAATTTATAGTTGAAGGTGGTATAGCTATCATAGAATAGTATTTCTATATTGTTATTTAGGGTTATATAAAAGTCTTTATCTATATTGTATAGGTATATGAAATTACAGTTTTTATAGTTATCTTTATCAATATCTTTAATATAAATACAGAAGTTATAGTTATCTAACATTATTTCTATTTTATCGTTTTTTTTAATTTGGATATTATTTATGGTTATTTCTTTATCTATGTCTTTTAGGTTTATATAATAGTCTCTATAGATATCTTCTTTATTGTTATCTAAAGACAAGAGATAATATATATTGTCTTTATTTATTAGTAGGCTAGTTGTTTTGTTTTTGATAAATCTTATGGAGTTTTCTTCTAGATAGTTATAGTCTTCACTCATTTTTTGATATTTGGAACATGATGGTAATAGTATTAATAGTAGTAATAAATATATTTTTTTCATACTAATTATTATGTTATTTAGGGATTAAAAATACTAGATAATTAGTTATAGTTATCTAGTATGTATTTTTTTATATCTTCATAGTTGTTTTTTAGTTTGTTATCTATTATTTTTCTTTCAATATCATTTATTATTTCTTTTATATATGGTCCTTCTTTTTTGTTTAGGATATTTGCAATATCGTTTCCTTTTATTTGGATATCTTTTGGAGATGTTATAGCAAGACGTGAGTATGCAGTGGTTATTTTTCGTTTGGATATATTTTTTATTTCACCATATACACTAGAGAGATATGGGCCATACTTATATAGTAAGTAGTTATCTAAATTATCGTATTCTAATAATTCTCTAAGTAATTTCATTTCTTCTTTTTCTAGTTTGGTAAATGGATAGATATCGTCTACTTCTAGTTGACACCATAGGCCTATTATGTCGTTACATATTTTTATATTTGGTAGTTTATTTATATCTAAGGCATTAGTTAGGTTTAATTCTATTAGTAGTTTTATTCCTTTTTCTTTATTTGGTGAGAGGAATATTTTGTCTAGTTCTTCTTTTTTTCTATTCATTGATAGGTTTTTTAGTAGATAACTGTATTTTGTTAAGTAGTGTTTTGTTTTTGGTTCTATTTGAAAGTCTAGTATAGTGGCAAATCTTATACATCTTAGGATTCTAAGGGAATCTTCTTTTATTCTATATCTTGGATTTCCTACGGTTCTTAGGATGTGACTGGTTAAATCTGATTTTATGGATAGGATATCTAGTATTTGTCCTTTGCTATTCATACATAGGGTATTAATTGTGAAGTCTCTTCTTAGCAAGTCTTTTTTTATATTTTTGATGTATTTTATTTTTACTGGTATTCTATTTTTTTCGTATTTTATTTCTTTTCTAAAGGTAGTTACATCATATTTATATCCTTTATAAGTTATTACTACACTTCCATATTCTATATCGGATATTTTTACGTTTTCGAATATTTGTAATATTTCTTTGGGAGTAGCTGATGTACATATATCTATATCGTTTGTTTTTCTACCTAAAATGGTATCTCGTACATAACCTCCTACGATATAAGCTGAGTGATTATTATCTTCTAATTTTTTTAGTATTTCAAAGGCTTTTTCTTTCATGTTCCCTCCATTAATATTATAGCAAATAGGAAAGAAAAATGCAAAGTATGCTTAAATACTTTACATTTTTTGTTTGTAATGTTATCTTTATTTATATTCTTTGATTTGATTTGTTATTTTATTTATGAATTCTTCTAGAGGAAGTGTTACTGTTTCTTCTTTACCATATTTGCGGTATGTTATGGTACTTTTATCTCTTTCGTTATTTCCTAGAACTAGGGTATATGGTATTTTTTTTGTTTGTGATTCTCTTATTTTATATCCTAGTTTTTCATCTCTCATATCTAATTCTACTCTTAAGTTGTTTTCTCTTAGGGTATCTAATACTTTATTGGCATATTCTAGGTGATATTCATTGTTTACTGGTATAACGTTTATTTGCACTGGTGATAACCATAGTGGAAAGGCACCTGCATAATGTTCAATTAGTATACCAATAAATCTTTCTATTGATCCATATATAACTCTATGAAGCATTACCGGTCTCTTTTTAGAACCATCTTTGTCTACATAAGTTAAATCAAATCTTTCTGGTAAATTCATATCTAATTGTATTGTTCCACATTGCCATACTCTTCCTAAAGAATCTCTTATATGAAAATCTAGTTTAGGTCCGTAGAAGGCTCCGTCTCCTTCATTTATTTTGCAGTCATGACCTGCCTTATGACAAGCATCTTCAAGAGCTCTCTCTGATTTATTCCAAATATTTAAATCACCTATATATTTTTCCTCTGGTCTTGTTGATAATTCAATATCATAACTTAAATTAAATACAGCATACATTCTATCTATAAAATTAATTAATCTAATTACTTCTTCCTCTATTTGATCTTCTCTCATAAATATATGAGCATCATCTTGTGTAAATGTTCTAACTCTAAATAAACCATTTAAAGCTCCACTAGCTTCATGTCTATGTACTTGTCCTAGTTCTCCTATTCTTAAAGGTAAATCTTTATAAGAATGTAGATAATTTTTATATACAAGCATTCCACCAGGACAATTCATTGGTTTAATAGCAAATGTTTTATCATCTATTTCACTAGTATACATATTCTCTCTATAGTTATACCAATGACCAGATAATTCCCATAACTCTTTATTTAACATAATAGGTGTTTTTATAAATTCATAACCCTCTTTAGTATGTTCTTTATACCAAAAATTTTCTAATTCCTTGCGAATAATCATACCTTTAGGTAAAAAGAATGGGAAACCAGGGCCATATTCACTTATCATAAATAATTCTAACTCTTTTCCTAGTTTTTTATGATCTCTCTTCTTAGCTTCTTCAAGGAAATTTAAATGTTCGTTTAGTTCTTCTTCGCTTCTAAAACATACTCCATATATTCTCTGAAGCATTTTGTTATTAGAATCACCTTTCCAATAGGCTCCACTTACCTTAAGTAACTTAAAGTATTTTAATTCTTTAACAGTCTCTACATGTGGTCCTCTACATAAATCTGTAAAATCTCCTTGTGTATACATACTAATTATAGTATTATCTTCATCCATTCTATTGATTAAATCTATTTTATATGGATCATCATGAAACATATCTAATGCTTCTTCTTTACTAATTTCATGTCTTACTATTCTTTTTCCATCTTTGGATATTTTTTTCATTTCTTTTTCTATTTTTGGTAAGTCTTCTTCTGTTAAAGTAATATCTCCTAAATCGATATCATAATAGAAACCTTCCTCTATGACTGGGCCTACCCAAAATTTTGCATTTGGATATAGGTGTTTTACTGCTTGAGCAAGTAAGTGGGCACATGAGTGATTTAGTTTATTTAATTCTTCATTTTCTTTAATATTTATCATTTGTTATCAATCCTCTCTTTTCTTTTGATTTCTTTTTTATTTTTGTTTTGGTTTCTTTCTTATATTTTTTGTATTCTCTTAAATATCCATTCCCTTTTCGATCATAGTAGTGAGTATTATTTACGTAGATGTTATTTTTATCATTTATTATGCCATCTATTACTCTTATGCTATGTTCATCTATTTTTAATTCTTCTCTTAAGTTTAGTAGCTCACTTAGACTTAATTTTGATACGTCTATGTGCCATTTTTCTTTGTTTTTTCTTTTTTCTACCATAACTGGTACGAATCCTTCTTCTTTCATATTAACCTTCCTTTTTAATTAAAAAAGACCAAATATTAAGGAGAGAATACATCTCGGTACCATCCTTATTTGGTCTTAATTTTGATAACGGCTACTCGCCGGCGTTCAGTTTCCTGTGCACTCAAAGGTAGTAATTATATACTTTTATTATTAGCTTACAGCAACCGCTAACTCTCTTTGAATAAATGGTATATAATCGTGTCCTTCTCTTCGCTTTTTTTAATATAAATATATTATAGGCTTTATTTTTTTCTTTGTCAATAGTTTTTTGGTTATTGTTTATGCTACTTAAGTCTTGGTCTTAAGGGGTATGCTAGAGTCTTGATGTCTCTAACATAAATTTTTGGTTAGTATTTTTGTTATCTTACTAAAATGTTTATTTTTTCTATTAAAGTATTTTTGTCTATTGGTTTTAGAATGTAGTCGTCAAAATTGTTTTCTTTATATTCTTCAGTATATTCTATATTATTGTTTTTTGTTAGAAGTAGTACTTTGGTATTGAA
>CAKPSW010000016.1 GCA_934183705.1 uncultured Bacilli bacterium
TCTAAAATTATTCCTTTAGCTACTAAAAGTGATGTTAAGTTTGATTATATTAATAAATATAAAAGTTATTATGATAAAATAGGTAAGATGATTAGTGATTATGATATGAGAGTAGATTTTCACCCGGATCAATTTTGTGTTTTAAATAGTGTTAAAAGTGATGTTGTTAGTGCTTCTATTGTTATTTTGAAATATCATTATAGTTTACTTGAAGCTTTAGGTATTAAAAATAAAATATTGGTTTTGCATGTTGGTAGTAATTCTTTTGGTAAGGATAATTCTATTAGAAGGTTTATTAATAACTTTAATAAATTGCCTAAGTATTTAAGGGAATGTATTGCTATTGAAAATGATGATAAGGTGTTTAATGTTAGTGATGTTTTAGAGATATCTAAAATTATTGGTGTACCTGTTATTTTGGATTATCATCATCATTTATGTAATAAAAGTGATTTTTCTTTTGATGATATTTTTAATAGTTTTAATAATGGTAGAGTTAAGATGCATTTTTCTTCTCCTAGAAATAAGAAGGATTTTAGAAGTCATAATGATTATATTAATGGGGATGATTTCATTAATTTTATTAAAATACTTAAGAAATATGATAGGGATGTTGATATTATGATTGAGGCTAAATGTAAAGATGATAGTTTATTTAGATTAGTTAGATATATTAAGTATAAAACTGATTATAAGTTTATAGATGATACTACTTTTATTGTATAAATAAAAGTAACAAGTTAATGTTACTTTATTAAGTTTATTAGTTCTATGAGTATCCCGGATATTACTCCTAGAAAATATAATAGTAGTATTATGGATATATTTTCTTTGATATTTTTATTATTTTTTATTAGTACTAGTAATGCCGCTCCAGAAGATGTTAATAGTCCTCCTATTAATGAACCTAATGATATAGAACTATTTAGATATAATTCTGTTAGTATTACACTAGCGGAACAGTTTGGTATTAGTCCTATTAGACTAGTTATGAATGGACCAAATATTGTATTTGTTAAAAATATTTTTGTTAGATAATCTTCTCCTATATATGTTATTATAATATTTAGTATTAGAGTTACGATAAAGATAAATATTGTTATATGAATGGTATGTTTTAGTGATGATAATATTATTCCGTGACTACACTTGCAGTGTTCTTCATCACATATTTGGTAGTTTTCTTTTTCTTTCTTATTATTTAATATTTTATCTATTATTACTCCGTATATTATACCAAAGAATATTTTTATTAGAAGTATTTTTAGTATTAATGTTATTTCTACTTTTTTTGATAACATTATTATTAACATTTCATCACTAGTTGATAAATATATTGATATTAGTGTTCCTAGTGTTATTATTCTTGTTATATATAAATTAGTGGCCATTACTGAAAAACCACATTGTGGGATTACTCCTAATAATGAACCTATGATTGGTCCTATTTTTTTTGATTTGGTAATTATTTCTTTGTTTTTATTTGTTAGTTTATGTTCTATTAATTCTATTATTAAAAATGCTATAAATAAAAACGGAATTATTTTTAATGAATCTATTAATGTATCTAATATTATTTCTTTCATTATTTCCTCCGTTTCTAATTATAGCATTTGTTTATTTTTTTAGCAATATGGGTTTTATTTTTTTAATGTTTTGATAAAACTCTCTTCTTTATATTTATTTTCTTTTAAATATGATGATAAGTAGTTATATGCTATTGTTTCTATTAATGCTTTGCTTTGAATATTTATATTATTTGCTTTTAATCTTTCATTTATGTTATTTATTTTTCTCTCTTGTATTTTTGCTACGATGATTATTGTTTTTTCTATGGTTTCTATTACTTTGTTATAGTAGTCCATATAATTATAGAATGGTGAATCTATTTCTAGCATTAGATTTTCAAATATTTCTCTTACGTAGTTATATACTTCTTTATAGTATTCACTATATGGTAATACTTGTTTTGGAGTACTTATATTAGTTATATGTGGTGGCATTCCATATGGGTTTGTTGGTGTAAATATATCTACACTTTGATATTCTTTGATGCAATCTAAATTAAATAATAGTAGTGTGTCTACGCTCCATGAAGTAAATGTATATGATATTTTATTGAATCCTAATTGATTTACTGATACATATACGCCATCATAGTCTTTTGATAATGATTCATAGTCTATTATGTGTAATTTGTTTTGTATATCATTATTTGATAATATATAGTGATAAGATGGATATTCTTTTGAGGTATTTATTATTTTTTCGGTGCTATCTAATATTAATATTTTGGCATTATCATTAAGGGTAAATAGTGCTCCTATATTTAAGTCTTTATAAGCTGCTGTTTCTGGATCATCGTATAATAAATAATCGTGCCACTGACTTATACAGTTTATTTTACTTATGAATTCACTTGACCATAATCCACCGTTTGGTTTGTAAAGACTTTTGTATGGTGGTCTTAGAACTTGTCTAAAGGCATCTTTAGATATGTCTTTTGTACCGATTGTTATATATTTTTTCATTTGTTTTCTCCTTTTTTGTGTTATATATGATACTTTATTTAATTGTTATTGTCAAGAAACTATTTTTTATTTGTTCTTTTAAGTTATTATTTGCATATTATTATGAGAAAATATTAAATATTTTTTCTAAAGTTCTTTACTTATTTTGATAAAGTTGTTATAATACTTGTGAGCGAAAGCTCCTTGCCTTATATGATTAAGGCCGTTAGTCCAAAAGGAGGTGTAAATAATGAAAAATTATGAAATCATGTTTATTGTTAGACCGGATGTTACAGAAGAAGTTTTAAAAAATACTGCTTTATCTTTTGAGAAGATTTTAACTGATGGTAAAGCTAAAATTACTTTGTCTAAAGAATTAGGACAAAAAGAATTTGCTTATGAAATTAAGAAATTTAAGTCTGGTTATTATTTTTTATACAATATTGAAGCTAATGATGATGCCGCTATTAAGGAATTTGATAGGGTAGCAAGAATAGATGAGAATATTGTTAGACATTTGATTATTAATTTAGATAAATAAGGAGATTGTGTATGAATAAGGCTATTCTAATTGGAAGATTAACTAGAGATCCTGAACTTAGAACTACTCCAACTGGTAGAAATGTATGTCAGTTTTCTGTTGCGGTAAATAGAACTTTTACTAATGCTAATGGAGAGAGAGAAGCAGATTTTATTAACTGTGTCGTTTGGGATAAACAAGCTGAGAATTTATCTAAATACCAAAAAAAGGGAAACCAAATTGCGGTAGAGGGTAGAATTCAAACTAGAAATTATGATGATAAAGATGGTAAGAGAGTTTATGTTACTGAAATACTTGCTACTAATATTAGTTTTTTAGATGCTAAAGGTACAAGTAATGGTGGTGGTAGTTTTAATAATATGCCTGAGCCACCTATGGAAGATAATTCTAATGCTACAACTGTATCTGTAGATAAAGATCCATTTGAGGCATTTGGAGATTCTATTGAAATTAGTGATAATGATTTACCATTCTAAAGAAGGAGGATAAACATGGCAGAATTTCGTAAGAAAAGAAAAAAGATATGTCATATGTGTGCTGGGAGACCTGTTAACTATAAAGATGTAAATATTATATCTAAATATATTAATGATAATGGTAAGATTTTACCTAGAAGATTTACAGGTACTTGTGCTAAACATCAAAGACATGTTGCTCAAGAAGTTAAAAGAGCTAGATTTATGGGATTTATTCCATTTTGCAAATAAAAGTATAGTTATTTATAACTATATTTTTTCTTTTTTAATGACATTAAGTTAAATTTATAGTATAATAGTAATACAAAGGTGGGATGTTTTTATGAAGGTTATTTTTTTGAAAGATTTGAAAAAGCAGGGTAAAAAAAATGAGATTAAAGAAGTTAGTGATGGATATGCTATGAACTATTTAATTAAAAATGGTTATGCTGTTAAATATACTAAGTCTAGTAGTGATAGATTAGATGGTGAAATTTATAAAAATAAATTGACTGAAGAGGAAAATGCTAAAACTGCTATGAAACTTAAGGATGAAATAGAGAAGGAAACTTTGGTTTTTAATGTTAAAACGGGGAAGGATGGTAAGGTGTTTGGCTCTATTTCTAGTAAGCAGATATGTTATGAACTTGAAAAGCTTGGTTATAATATTGACAAAAAGAAAGTGATGATTAATAATCCTCTTACTTCGCTTGGAACGTTTTATGTTGATATTGAACTATATAAAAAGGTGGTTGCTAAAATTAGAGTTGAACTTAAAAAGTAGGTGGAATTATGAATAAGGAATTACCTAAGAATATTGAGGCTGAAAAGTGTTTATTAGGATCTATGTTTTGGTCTTTAGAGTCACTTCAAAAGGGTTGTGAAGAGGCTGATAGTGATATATTTTATTTGGATAGTCATGCTAAAATATTTGATGCTATCAAAAGTTTGTATTTAAATAATACTCCTGTTGATATAAGATCTCTTACTACTTATTTGATTAGTATTAATAAAATTAATGAAGTTGGTGGAGTTGAGTATTTAAATGAGGTTGTTAATTCTGTAGCTACAGGGGCTAGTATTGAGTATTATATTAACTTAGTTAATGAAAAGTATACTCTTAGAAAAATGATTGAAGTAGCTACTAATATTGTTACTAAGGCTACTAATCAAGATAATTCTGCTGTGGATACTATTGATGAAGCAGAAAAGGAAATTCTTAATATTTCTAAATTTAGAAAAACTAGTGAATTTAGAAAGGTACAGGATGTTCTTACTAAAGCTCAAAGTGATTTAGAGATGCTTACTAAAAATGGTGGTAAAATTAATGGGCTTACAACTGGATTTGGGGAACTTGATGCATTGACTGAAGGACTTCATCCTACACAACTTATTATTATAGCTGCTAGACCTGCTGTTGGTAAAACTGCGTTTGCTCTTAATTTGGCGCTTTCAGCTGCTAAAAGTACTAAAAAGAATATTGCTATTTTTTCACTTGAAATGCCTGCGGAGCAACTTATTATGAGAATGATTAGTTCTCTTGGTCAAATTGATAATAAAAAACTTAGTACTGGTAAACTTGAAAATAATGATTGGAAAAGGTTTAATGAAGCTATTAGTATTTTGGCTGATACGAATATTTTCTTTCACGATGCTGGTGGTGTTACTCCTGGTGAGATTAAAGCTAAGTGTAGGAGACTTGCTACTCAAGGAGAAGGTCTCGGGCTTGTTATAATTGACTATTTGCAACTTATCGATTCTTCTAGTAGATACTCTGGTTCTAGGCAACAAGAGGTATCTGAAATATCGAGAGCTCTTAAAACTATGGCTTTGGAACTTGAGGTGCCGGTTATTGCTCTTTCTCAGCTTTCTAGAAATGTAGAGAAAAGAGAGGATAAAAAACCTGTACTTAGTGATTTAAGGGAATCTGGGTCTATTGAACAGGATGCTGATATTGTTGCGGCACTTCATGCACCTGAGGTAGAGGTTCCCGTTGGAGATGAAGTTCCTAATCCTATACAGCTTATTATATTGAAACATAGAAATGGTCCTACTAAAACTATTGATTTGTTATTTAAAAAGAAAACGTCGACGTTTTTATCTATAAAAAGGGATGGTGGTAATTAATGAAAAATAGTAATAATTCTTTTTTTGGCCTTATTTTGTTTACTATTTTTCTTTGCTTTTTTGCTTTTTTACTAGGCTTTTATAAAAGTATTAATAGTGAACCAATGGTAGTTTATTCTGTTTATTTAGATGGTAGTGCTATTGGTACTCTTGCTTCTCGTGATAGTTTTGAGGATTTTATTAATGATAAAGAAGAGGAACTTAAAGAGAAGTATAATGTTGATACTGTTTATACTCCTAAGGGAGTTGAGATAAAAAAGAATATTACATATAAATCTTTTGTTAATAGCAATCAAGATGTTTATAATAAGATTATTAGTAATAAAAAATTTACTGTTAAGGGTTATGAAATAACGATTGTTGGTGAGGATACGCAAGATGATGTTACTACGCAAAATGTTACTAAATTATATGTTTTGTCTAAAGATGTATTTGATGAGGCTGTCGTTGATACTATTAAGGCTTTTGTAAATGAGGAAGATTATGAAAAATTTGTTAGTGGTACACAAGAAGAAATAAAAGATTTGGGTAGTATGATAGAGAATATTGATTTAGGGGAGACTATTACTTATAAGGAAACTTATATTCCTACTGATGAGAATATTTTTGTTGATGCTCAAGAACTTAGTAAATATCTTTTATATGGTACTTTGGATGAACAAGAAACTTATAAGGTTAGTAGTGATGATACTATTGAATCTATTGCTAATAGTCATAAACTTAATGTTAAAGAGTTTTTGATTGCTAATCCAGAGTTTACTAGTGAAAATAATTTGCTATATGAGAATCAAGTGGTGCATGTTGGACTTATTAAACCTATTATTTCTGTTGTTGTTGATATTCATAGTGTAGCTGAAGAAGAGAGGGATTATGATACGGAAATTCAATATGATTCTAGTCAGTATGTTGGATATCAGGAAACTATTAAGGATGGAGAAAATGGTTTATATAAAGTAACTAGAAAAAGTCAATATGTTAATGGTCAACTTGTTTCTGGTACTATTGCTAATTCTACTGAAATTAAGCCTGCTATTAATAAAGTTATTGTAAAAGGTGAAAAGCATGCTCCTAATATAGCTGATTTATCTTATTGGGGATGGCCTACCGAAAAACCTTATACTATTACTTCTTATTTTGAATATCGTTGGGGTTCTTTTCATAAAGGTATTGATATATATGTTGGATATGGTTCTCCTATATATGCTTCAAATAATGGTGTGGTTTATAAAACTGGTTCTGGATGTACACCTGGATATATTGGTTGCAATGGCAGACAGGGAAATTATGTAATTATTAATCATAATGCTGGTGGCTATTATACTGTATATATGCATATGAGAGAGTTTTATGTATCTGAAGGTCAAACTGTGGCACGTGGTCAAAAAATTGGTGCAATGGGAAATACCGGTGAAGTTTATCCTGTGCCTACGTCATCTAATCCTTATGGGGGTACACATTTGCATTTTGAAGTTAGAGTAGGTGGAGCATATGGTACTAGTATTAATCCTTTGGGTATTTTCTAATGAGAGTTAGTGTTTTGTCTTCTGGTAGTAAGGGAAATACTACTTATGTTGAAACTGATAATGCTAAGATATTAATTGATATTGGTAATACTGCAAAATATGTAAAGGAGAAACTAAAGGAATTTGATATAGATCCTAATGATCTTGATGCTATTCTTATTACACATACGCATCAGGATCATGTTAAAGGTCTTAGAATATTTGAAAAGCAGTATAATACTTTGGTTTATGTTAGTGATATTATGCTTAAAAATTTGAGTTATTTGGAAAATTATAAATTATTAGAGAATAGTTTTAATATTAAAGATATTCATGTTGATATGATTAAGACCAGTCATGATACTGAAGATTCAAAAGGTTACATTATTAGTGATTCGGTGAGTTCTATTGTATATATTACGGACACTGGTTATATTAATCGTAAATATTTTGATTTACTTAGTAATAGGGATTTATATATTATGGAATCAAATTATGATGCTCAAATGTTAATGAATGGTAATTATCCTTTTCATCTTAGACATAGGATTCTTTCTGATAAGGGGCATTTATCTAATTATGATTCGGCTTTATATTTAAGTTCTTTTATCGGTAGTAATACTAAATATATATTACTTGCTCACTTATCTGAAGAGAATAATACTGAAGAGATAGCTTATAATACTTTAACGGAGAGACTTCGTGATGATAATAGGGATTTTCCAAATATTATTATAACTAAACAGGATAAAGAAACGGAGCTTATTAAATTATGATAAAAGTTATTTGTGTTGGAAAAGTAAAAGAGGGGTATTTGCGAAATGGTATTAATGATTATGAAAAGAGAATTAGTAAATATCATAAAATAAATATTATTGAAGTTGAAGATTCTAATATAAATGATGAGAAGGATAGAATAATTAAGTATGTTGATAATAGAGATTATGTTATTACATTAGAAATTGAGGGTAATTTACTTGATTCAGTATCTTTTGCTGAAAAGATTGATAAAATATTTATTACTAATCCTAATATTACTTTTATAGTTGGTGGTTCTTATGGTCTTCATGATGATATTAAGAAAATGGCTAATTATAAGTTATCTTTTTCTAAGTTTACTTTTCCACATCAATTGTTTAGGATTATTTTATTAGAACAGATATATAGAGCTTTTAAAATTATAAATAATGAAACTTATCATAAGTAGATTCTTCTTTTTTATTGATTAGTCTTTTTAATTGTGGTAAAATTATTTGTGGGAGGAAAACTTATATGTATTGTATTAATTGTGGCAATAAAATAGATGATAATGCTTATATTTGCGTTAATTGTGGTGTTTTGGTAAATAAGGGAGATCGTAGTAAAAATAATCCTTTATATAAGAGTAGTAATACGCTAGGTATTATTAGTATTTTTTTGGGTACTTTAGCTTTAATTTTGTCTTTATCTTGCTTTTTTATAGATATTAGTGAAGTTGGAATGTATACTGAATTTTATGATAGATTTAATTATGCTGCTCGTTTTGTATTGTTTCCTTTTGTTTCTATGTTTTTAAGTCTTATTTGTGCTTTGAAAAAGAAGCGTAATATTTTTAATAGGATTGGTCTTGGTCTTGCTCTTACTGCAGCATTTTTGATAATAACTGAAATAATGGTAATTATAGTATATTAAGATGTATAATTTTGAATATAAAAAAACATTAGGACAAAATTTTTTACAAGACAAAAATATTATTGATAAAATAGTTAATACTCCTATATATGGTGATAATAATTTGGTTATTGAAATTGGTCCAGGAGCAGGAGCTTTAACTTTGGAACTACTTAAAAAAGTAGATAGAGCTATATTGTATGAAATTGATACAAGACTTGAGGTTATACTTAACAAAAAGCTTAAAGATTATGTTAATTATGAACTTATATTTGATGATTTTTTAAATAGAGATGTAAAAAAAGATATTTTTAAATATGATTTCGATAATTTATATATTGTAGCTAACTTACCATATTATATTACTACTCCTATTATTACTAAAATCATAGATGATAATTTACCAGTTAAGGAAATTGTTATTATGATTCAAAAAGAGGTAGCTTTGAGATTTGCTGCAAAGCCTGGAACAAAAGAATATGGACAGATTACGGTTTTTCTTAATTATTTTTTTGATATTGAGCCTGTTTGTACTGTAAATAAGAATTCTTTTATCCCAAGACCTAAAGTCGATTCTGTTGTTATTAAGATGACAGCAAAAGAAAATAGGGATTATTTAATATCATTTGATTTTTTTAATAAAATTGTTAAGGATAGTTTTAGGTTTAAAAGAAAGACTATTAAAAATAATTTAGTTAATTATGATTTAAATATTGTTAATAGTGTACTTGTTAAGCATGGATTTGATATTAATGTTAGGAGTGAGGATATTCCATATAATGTATTTGTTGAAATGGCAAATGAGTTGTGTAAATAACTTTTTTGTTATTTTTTTTCTTTTACTTTCATATTATTTTATGGGTGATTTTATGTTTGATGTTGGCGATTTGGTTACTAGAAAGTCTTATGATAATGATATTGTTTTTAGAATTATAGAGAAAAGGGACGATCTTTTTATTCTTAAGGGTTTGTTTGTGAGGTTGTTTGCAGATAGTCCTCGTGAGGATTTGAAAATTTATAATGAAGTAACTGTTGATGATTTTACTCCTTTAATTGATGGTTATAGAAATTTGGAGAGAGATAATTATTTTTATTTGCCTCCTAGAATTTTACATATTGATTGTGATGCTGATTTTTTGGAGAAATGTATGAAATTTTATAAAGATAATAGGTTAAAAGTAGTTGGAGTTTTATCTAGTGATGATAATTTAGTTAATGATACTAAGGACAATTTGGAAAAATATAATCCAGATATTCTTGTTATAACTGGCCATGATGCTTATTATAGAAAACATAGGAATAATGTTAGTTATAAAAATACAAGTAAATTTGTGGAGGCGGTTAAGGTTGCTAGAAAATATGAAAATTCACATGAAAAATTAGCTATAATTGCTGGTGCTTGTCAATCTAATTATGAAGAACTTATAAGAGCTGGTGCAAATTTTGCATCTAGTCCTAAAAGAGTTAATATACATGCACTTGATCCTGCTATTATAGCATCTAGTCTTGCTTTTTCTGATAAGAATAAGAATATTGATTTGATTAAAATTCTTGATAAAACTAAATATGGTTCTGATGGAATGGGGGGGATTATAACTAAGGGTATGATGTATATAGGATATCCTAGATAAAATTATGACAATAGAGAAAATTAAGAATGATATAGATAATAATTTGGGAGAGTCTGTTAAGGTTATATATAATGGTAGTCGTAATAAAAAAGAGGAGTATTTTGGGGTTATTACTGAAACTTATAATTATATTTTTGTTATTAAAACAGACTTGAAAGAGACAAAAAGCTTTAGTTATAGGGATATTTTGACTAATACTTTGGAAGTTTTTTTCGATTAAGTGTAAAAAAAGTGAAAAATACTTGCTTTTATTTTATAAATAATATAAAATGTAATTAGAAAGTATTTTCTAGAAGGAGTTGAGGATATGGAATTAAAACTTGATAGGTTAATAAGAATTGAACCAAGAGAAGGTTCAAAAATGAGAGGTATTGCTAAAGTACTAATTGATGGATGCTTTCTAGTTGAGGATATTAGAATATTGGAAGGAGATAAGGGTCTTTTCATCGCAATGCCTAGTAAACCTACACCAGATGGTGGACATAGGGATACTGCACATCCTATTAATGAAGAAACAAGAAAAATGTTTGAAGACCTTATTTTTGAAGAATATAATAAAGGTGAGTAATTCATGTTAAACTATTAGGTAACTAATAGTTTTTTTCATACTTTGTAATATTCGTCATATTATTTTTTAGGAGGGATGGTAATGGATAAAGTTCAAGAGATGAATAATTCTTTTAATCATGGACTTACAATAACGGAGAGAAAGAATTTGATTATTAGTGGTGTAAAAAAAATAGAGAGTTTTGATAATGAGGAATTTTTAATGGAAACTACTTTGGGTTTTTTGGTTATAAAAGGTGACGAACTTGAGATTGTTAAACTTGATACCTATCAGGGAAATGTTTCTATAAAAGGAAGAATAGATAGTCTTATGTATTTAGATGAAACTTTAAAAAAAGAGAAAGATAATTCACTCTTTAATAAACTTTTTAAATGACACTTTCTGTTCAGATTTTATCACTTATTTATTCTTTTTTTTATGGTATTATATTTTATGTGTTACTTGAAATTAATTATAAATTTTTGTATTTAGGTAAAATGGTTTATCGTATTATTCTTTCATTTTTGTTTGTAATTTTTGCTTCGTTATTATATTTTATTTTACTTATTAGGATTAATAATGGGATATTACATTTTTATTTTTTCTTATGTTTCTTTACAGGTTATTTGTTATCTTTTGTCTTATATAGGAAATTTAATTGTAAAAAGAGGTGAGTTGTGATATAATTTAGCTGAAGGTAGGTGTTAATATGACTAAGAGAAAAGTTGTTAAAAAAAGTTCTAAAAAAGCTAGATATAGAATTTTCTTTTGCTTTGTTATTTTTGGCATGGTTATTACTTCTCTTAGTTATAGTTTCTTTACTAATGTTGCTAAAATTATAGAGATTAATAATGAAAAAAAGGCACTTAATGATAAGCTTACTAGTTTAAAGGATGAAGAGGAAGTTCTTAATTCTGATATTAAGAAATTAAATGATCCTGATTATGTTGCTAGGTATGCAAGAGAGAAGTATTTATATTCTAAGGATGGTGAACTTATTATTAGAATACCTGATGATGAATAAATATTTATGGTTAACTGAGTAATCAGTTTTCTTTTTTGTATTAAATGTGTAAAGAATATGTAAAAGAAGTTGACTTTATTATATAGATAAGATATATTTATGATAGAAAGGAGTAGATAAATATGGCAAATTTTACTGATGATTATGATTTGACAAATTTAGGTTTAGGTGATTTTATTGATTATAGTAGTAATCAACAAGAGGTTCAAAGGAAGCGTCAAATTGCCTCTGATAACTCTATTGGAACAAATAAGAGAACTTCTACAGCTGTTAGAAAAAAGAAAAACGCACGTGCTATTAGAGTTAAAGCTATAGTGGGTAGTGCTATTTTATCGTTGTCTATTTATGGTGGAATTACACTTAAAAATGTTATTGTAGAGAAGGCAGAATATGTTGCTGATACTAAAGAGGCAGTAGCTTTATCTGAGGGGATGATGACTGATCGTCTTGTCCAAAACGGAGTTGCACATTATGAGAAGGATGGTAGATTTTCTATTAAGGGTATGAGTGTTGATGATTACAGTACTCTTAATATAGATTCTCCAGAGGAGTTGTATGCTTTGATAAAAGTTGTTGATGATGAGACTGAACGTGATAATATGGTTAGAGCGATGACTTATACTGATACTGAAGGTAATGTTTGTAATTATACTGATTTTGCTCAATTTTTAAGAATTAATGGATATTTTAATAAGGATAATAAAGCTGATTCTGAAGTTTTTGAAAATTTGTGTGAAAATAGTCTTGTTAATAGTTATCGTGCTGGAACAATTAATCAAGTTTTTGAAGAAGCACCTAGTAAGGGAGGTATGAACAAATGATAGATACTATTGTTTTGGATGATAATAAGGAATATATTATTGCCGCAGAACATGTTATTAATAATGTTTTATATACTATGTTTGCTAATGTTAATGATGGATCTGATATTTGTTTTAGAAAGACCGTTACCTTAGAAGATGGTAAGGAATATTATGTTGGTTTGGATAATCAAAATGAATTTGATTTAGTTGTATTACATTTTAATAAAAAGATTTTGAGTTAATAAAAACTTCTCAACTGTTGTTGGGAAGTTTTTTGTATTAAGCATTATCTTTGGTTGTTTTTTTTGTTTTTTTTGGTTTGGTTTCTTCTTCGATTGTTTTGGTAGTTTTATTTTCTTCGATCTTGTTTAAGTGTCCATGTTCTACCAAATAATCTATTTCTTCTTTTGTTATTGTTTCCTCTTCAAGTAGGGTGTCAGCGATTAGTTTTAATAAATCTTTGTTTTCTGTGATTATTTTTTTGGTTTTTTCATAACAATTATTTATTATGGAACGCATTTCTTCATCTATTTCATGTGCTACTGTGTCGGAAATGTTTCTATTTTTGGTGTAGTCTCTTCCTAAGAAGGTATTTCCATCTGGTTCTTCTAGCATCATTGGTCCTAAGTTACTCATACCATATTCTGTTACCATGCTTCTGGCTATTTTTGTTGCTTTTTTGAAGTCGTCGTGAGCTCCAGTTGTTATTTCGCCGAATGTAACTTCTTCGGCAACTCTACCTCCTAGTAATCCACAAATTGATTCTAATAGTTCTTTCTTAGTATAATTGAATGATTCTTCTTTAGGAGTCATCATTGTATATCCACCAGCATGTCCTCTTGGAATTATTGTTATTTTTTGTACTTCGTTAGCACCATCTAATTTTAGTCCTAATACAGCATGACCAGCTTCATGGAAGGCTACTAATTTTTTCTCTTTATCTGTGTATTTCTTTGTTACTTTAGCAGGTCCCATTAGGACTCTATCTGTAGCTTCATCTATTTCAGCCATTGTTATTTCTTTTTTATTTCTTCTAACTGCTAATAGGGCTGCTTCATTAAGTAAGTTTTCTAGATCTGCTCCTGAAAATCCAGGTGTTCTTTTAGCTAGATATTCTAGAGTAATATTTTTATCTAATATTTTGTTTTTAGCGTGTACTTTTAGTATTTCAATTCTAGCATTTTTATCTGGAAGACTAACTGTTACTTGTCTATCAAATCTTCCTGGTCTTAATAGTGCTGGATCTAATACGTCTGGTCTATTTGTAGCGGCGATAATTATGATTCCTTCATTAGCACCAAAACCATCCATTTCGGTAAGTAATTGGTTAAGCGTTTGTTCTCTTTCATCATGTCCACCACCAAGTCCAGTTCCTCTTTGTCGTCCAACTGCATCTATTTCATCAATGAATATTAGACATGGAGCATTCATTTTTGCTTGTTTAAACATATCTCTTACTCTTGATGCACCAATACCTACGAATAACTCTACGAAATCTGATCCACTTATATAATAGAATGGTACTTTTGCTTCTCCTGCTACAGCACGTGCAAGTAATGTTTTTCCTGTTCCTGGAGGACCTACTAGTAATACTCCTTTTGGAATTCTTGCTCCCATATTTGTGAACTTCTTTGGATTTTTTAGGAAATCAATTAATTCTTGTACTTCTTCTTTTTCTTCTGTTAATCCTGCTACATCTTTGAATGTTGCACGACTTTCCTCAACTAATTTTGCTCTTGATTTACCAAAGTCCATCGATTTGCTTCCACCACCGATTTGTCTTGTGAATACCCAAATTGTTACACCTGCTAAAATTAATATTGGTACTATTTCTACAAGTACTGATAACCATGAAGATGCTTCAGGGTCATTTATTATTGTAAGCTTAAAGTCATTTGTATTTTCTTTGGCACTTGTTATTTTGGATATGAATTCTTCTGACATTGGTATATATAATAGAAAGCTTTCGTTTTTAGCATAACTATCTATTTTACCTGTTAACTTATATGTTTCAGTTCTTACTTTTGGTGTGATAGTAAGTTCTGTTACTTTTCCACCATTTAAGTCTTTTATGAATTCATCATAAGTTAGTTCATTTACGGTATTATTAAACATTTTGAATATTACCATACATCCTATAAAAAATATTAATAGAAATATATATGGTGTTAAATTTTTTTTGATTTCTTTTTTATTCATAATTTTCCTCTCTTTCATTGCACCTTATTATTATATCATAGTTTTCATTTTTTTTATTACAAAATTTACTTTTTTTTATGTTTGGTATCCAAATTATGTTATCTTCAGCATCTACTAATAATGGATATGTATTTCTTTTATTTATTGGTATTTTTTGTTCAATGAAAATATCTTTTATTTTTTTTCTATTATTACTTCCTTTTAATATGATATAATCACCTTTTTTTCTATTTCTTAGATATAATGGCATTTTTATATCTTGAGTATTTATTCTACATACTTCGTTTCCATCTTTTTCTTCGTTGTTTATTTTTTTAATAATTAGATTTTTAATTTCTAGTTCTTCTTTTAATTCTATTTTATAGTTTTTTTCTTCTATTTCTTTTTCTTTTATTATTAATTTATCATATTCTTTTATTATTTCTTTTTCTAATGGTAAATCTAGTTTTAAATTTGGTTTATTATTATTTATTATTGATATAATATTTTCTATGTGTTTTTCTGTTATTATGTTATTTTTATTTTGATATATATCATTTAGTATATAGTATAATATGTTTTTTATTAGAAATTTGTCTAATTTATTTAATTCTTTTATAAGTATTATATTTTTTTTATATATTGTGTTTATGTTTTTTTGCACTTCTCTTTTTATATAGTCATCGTATTCTATTAGTGTTTTGGAGTATTTTATGAATTTTTTATGAATATCTTTGTCTTCTTTTTTTAAAAAGGGTAATATATGTATTCTATATCTGTTTCTTGTATAGTTTTCATTTTTATTGGAGTTATCTATGTAGTATTTTATGTTGTTTTCTTTGTTATATTTTAATATATCTTCTTTGGTGTAATTAAGAAGTGGTCTTATTATTTTGTAGTTTTTTATATTTGTTATTTCTTTAATACCGGCATATCCTTCAATATTTGATCCTCTTGCTATCTTCATTAACACTGTTTCTATTAAATCGTCGCCGTGATGAGCTAGAAATAGGGTGTTTGAGTTGTATTTTTTTAGTATTTCTTCATAGAAGGTATATCTTTTTTTTCTGGCTTCATTTTCGAAGTTGTTTTCTTGATAATCTTTTATAGTCATTTTTTCTAATATTAGGTTGTTATCTTTACAGTATCTGGTTATGTATTCTTCTTCTTCTATACTTTCTTTTCTTACGTTATGATTGATATGGCATACGATAATTTTGTTTGTCTTTTTTTGTAATATATTTAGAAGACACATGGAATCTGGTCCCGCTGATACTCCTATTACGACATAATTGTTAAAAATATAGTCATTTAGTATTTGGTTCATAATATCCTCCTTTTGCATATATTATAGCAGATATTTTGATATTTTGAAATATTCTTTTGACTTTTGAAGCATTTTGTTATATAATTGTATTCTGCGAGGTGAATAATTGTTAAATATGGGATTTGATGAGCATAATGAAATATTATTTTCTTCTTTTTTAGTGGGAGCTTTACTATTTAATAGAAGTGTTTCAATGATTGATCTTTCTAAGTCTATGCATGATTTTAGTATGAGATATAATTTGGATATTAGTGATCATGGTAATGATTTTAATGGACTTATTAAATTTGTTGATTTTAAAGGTAACTTTATAGAGTTGAAATATGATTATGATGCTGAATTTCAGATTGGTGATAATATAGTGACTATGTATGACTATTTATATAGTTTTACTACGATAGAAGTTAGAGAGTATTTTGGCATTCCTGAGAAGGAAGATGTTATAATATATAAACCAAATAATGCTAAGGTTAAGAAGCAGAGTATATTATCTAGATTTAAAAGAACTAAAGTTTATGTGTAACTTTAGTTCATTTTTATTAGGTAATATTTTTTCTTGCCTTTTCTTATTATATGGTATTTTTTGTTATTATTTATTTCTTTATTTTCATCATTTATTGTTTCTCCATCTACCATGATGGCATTATTTGTTAAGAATTCTCTTGCTTCTCTTCTTGATGATGTAATATTATTATTTACTAATATGTTGATTAGTATATCTTTTTTTGATTCGAATATAGGCATCTTTTGGAATATAATTTCAATTTCTTTGTCAGTTAAATCTTTGACATTTCCTGTAAATAGGGCTTTTGATATTTTTATAGCATGATCTGCTTCTTCTTTACTGTGAATATCCTTTACTACTTCATAGGCAAGAGTTTTTTGCGCTATTCTTGTTTCTGGATTTTTGTTTTGTTTATCCATTACTTCTTCTATTTCTTCTTTTGATAAGAAGGTGAATACTTTTAGGTATTCAAATACTTTTGAGTCATCTGTGTTTATTAGATATTGATATATTTCATAAGGTGATGTTTTTTCTTTATCTAGCCATAATGCATTACCTTCACTTTTTCCGAATTTATTGCCATTTACATCTAATATTAGGGGCATAGTAAAGCCATAAGCTTCTTTACCTAGTTTTTTTCTTATTAGTTCTATTCCAGTGGTTATATTTCCCCATTGGTCTGATCCTTCTACTTGCATTATACAATTTTTTTCTTGGTATAGATGCATGAAGTCATATCCTTGTAATAGTGTATATGAAAACTCTGCATATGTAATACCACTTTCTAGTCTTCTTTTAATAATATCTTTATTTATCATATAATTAACATTTATGTATTTTCCGATATCTCTTAAGAATTCTAGATATGTATAATTTTTTGTCCAATCATAGTTGTCCACTAGTTCTGCTTTGCCTTCAAATAGTCTGTCTATTTGTTTTTTTATTGAAATAATATTTTTATCTACGGTTTCATTTTTTATTATTTCTCTTTCACTTGTTGGTCTTGGATCTCCTATTCTGCCTGTTGCGCCTCCACATAATAATATTGGATGATGTCCATAGTTTGCTAATCTTTTAGCGGTGCATAAAGCAGAATAATGGCCAATATGTAATGAATCTGCTGTTGGGTCTGTTCCCCAGTAGAATGTTATAGGTTCTCCATTTAGTTTTTCTTTTAAATCATCTCCTGCGACATCTTTTATTAGTCCTCTCCACATTAAATCTTCATATAAATTCATTTTTTATCCTCTCCTTCTTTATATAAAAAAGATGATACCACAAAAGGACGAACTAGTCGTGGTACCACCTTTATTTACAATATAATTATTGCCTTAATATGATAACGGTATTTACCGATTAAACTCGTAATATGTAATTTCATTATAATGCTTTGTTAATTTACACCTACCATTAACTCTCTAGGAAGTAAGTATTATAATTACTTGGTATTAGTCGTTGTTTAATTAAATATGACTAAATTGTAGTATATTTTATTATTATTGTCAATATTAATTGATTAAATTGTTAGAAAAAGTTCATATTATTAGTAACTAATTTACTTTTTATTAGTTCAATGTTATAATATTTAAGGAAATGAGGGATATTCTATGATAGATAGATTAGAGGCTACTTTAAAAAGATATAATGAGATAGGAGAGGAACTTGCTAATCCTGATATTATATCTGATATTAAGAAGATGACACTACTTTCTAAAGAGAGAACTGGACTTGAAAAAACAGTAGAGGTATATAAAGAATATAAGAGAGTATTAGAGGATATTGAAGAGGCTAAAGAATTATTAAAAGATAAAGATATGGCTTTATTTGCTAAAGAGGAGTTAGCTAGTAGTGAAGATAAGAAGAGTAAGCTAGAGAGTGAACTTGAAGTGTTACTTATTCCACATGATCCTAATGACGATAAGAATGTTATTGTGGAGATTAGAGGCGCCGCTGGAGGAGATGAAGCTAATATTTTTGCTGGTGATTTATTTGATATGTATAGTAAATATGCTTCACGTGAAGGATGGAAGATAGAAGTACTTAATGCAGTGGAGGGTACTGCTGGTGGTTTTGCACAGATTGAGTTTATGGTTAAGGGTGATGGTGTTTATTCTAAACTTAAGTATGAAAGTGGTGCACATAGGGTACAAAGGGTTCCTGCTACTGAAAGTCAGGGTAGGGTACATACTAGTACTGCTACAGTGCTTGTGATGCCTGAAGCAGATGAATTTGATTTTGAACTTGATGAGTCTGAAGTTAGAATTGATATAACAAGAAGTAGTGGTTGTGGTGGACAGGGTGTTAATACTACTGATAGTGCAGTTAGACTAACGCATATTCCTACTGGTATTATTGTTTATTCACAAACTGAGAGAAGTCAGATTAAAAATAAAGAACTTGCTTTTAAAATACTTAAAACTAGGCTTTATGATATGAAACTTAGAGAACAGGAAGAGAAAGAGGCTTTGGAGAGAAAAGTTAAGATTGGTACTGGTGATAGAAGCGAAAAAATAAGAACTTATAATTATCCACAAAATAGAATTACTGATCATAGAATTGGTTATACTTCAATGAATCTTGATAGGGTTATGGATGGGGATATGACTGATTTAATAGAAGCTTTGATTAATGAGGATCAAAGAAAGAAGTTAGAAGAGAATGTACAATAGAGATAAAATTAAAAAGGAATTAGATGAACGTGAACTTGATTCTAATTCTTTTGATTATTTGTATAAGTATTTATATGATAATAATTTGATGGATAAGATTAGTGATTATACTGATAGACTTTTAAATGGTGAGGCTGTTCAGTATATTATTGGTAATGTTTGTTTTTATGGTTATGATTTTAAAGTTAATAAAAATACACTTATTCCTAGATTTGAGACGGAATTATTGGTAGAGAAGACTATAAATTATATTAATAAATATTTTGATAGTAATGTTTCTGTTTTGGATATTGGTACTGGTAGTGGCTGTATTGCTATTACTTTGAATAAAGAGATTAATAGTAGGGTTACTGCTGTTGATATATCTAAAGAGGCATTAGATGTTGCTAAAATTAACTCTATCAATAATGATGCTGATGTTAATTTTATTATTAGTGATGTTTTTTCTAATATTAATGATAAGTATGATGTTATTATTAGTAATCCTCCTTATATAGGTTTTGATGAGAAGATTATGGATGTTGTATATAATAATGAGCCTCATTTGGCTTTATATGCTTCTATGAACGGACTTTTCTTTTATGACAAAATACTTAGTGAATGTGTGAAGTATTTGAATGATAATTATTTGATTGCTTTTGAAATTGGTTATCAGCAGGGAGAAGATGTTGTATCTTTGGCAAAAAAATATTTGAATGGTGCCTCTATAATTGTTGATAGGGATTATTCGGGAAGAGATAGATTTGTGTTTATTACTAATATGAAAAGATAGACTTAATTGTTGAAGTTGTAATATAAAAGTGGACATAAAAAAAGATGTTCCACTTTTTGTTTGATATAATTAATTATTTGATATAA
>CAKPSW010000017.1 GCA_934183705.1 uncultured Bacilli bacterium
TAGAAAAGATAGAACCAGATGCTATATTAAGTAAGGAAGAAATTAAAGAAACTAAAAATAAAGATATTTATAGAATACTATTAGGGGCATTTTTAGGAGTGCTAGGAATAATAATAAAAACTCCAAAATACTTAAGTATGATATTGATACTTTTAGCTTATATAATATTACTATATAGGACATTAACTACCGCTATTAAACAACTAAGAAATAAAACTATAAACGAAAATTTTTTAGTAACAATATCTACAATAGGAGCTTACTTATTAGGAGAAACACATGAAGGCTTAATGGTAATATTCTTATATGAAATAGGAAAAATACTAGAAAGTAAAGCCGTAAATAAAAGCCGTAATTCAGTAGCAGAATTAATGAATATTAAAGAAGAAACATCTAATTTAAAAGATAATAATAAAATAAAAATAGTTCCTACAACTGAAATAAAAGTTGGTGATATAATAGTAGTAAAAGAAGGAGAAAGAGTCCCTTTAGATGGTATAGTAGTAAAAGGCGAAACTATGTTAGATACTAGTGCCTTAACAGGGGAATCACTTCCAGTATCAGTATCAACTGGTGATAACGTATTATCAGGTAGTATAAATAAAGGTGGTGTATTAGAAATAAAAGTGTCATCATTGTATAAAGATTCTACTGTAAATAAAATACTAGAATTAGTAGAAAACGCAACCGAAAGAAAAACCAAAGTAGAAACAATAGTATCAAAATACTCTTCAAAATATACCATAGGAGTAATAATTATAGCCATATTAACAGCACTATTTCTACCACTATTTATTAATATGACATATACAGATAGTATTTATAAAGGATTAACAATCCTAGTAATATCATGCCCATGTGCTATAGCCATATCTATACCATTATCATATTTTTCTGGTATAGGAGCGGCATCCAAAGAAGGAATATTAATAAAAGGAAGTAACTATTTAGATAGTATTAAAGATATTAATGAAATAGTATTTGATAAAACAGGAACAATAACTACAGGAGAATTCTACATATCAAAAATAAATATCCACGATAAAAAATACACAGAAGATCAAATAATGGAAATATTCGCAGGTGGAGAATCACTATCAAATCATCCAATCGCTAAATCTGTATTAAAAAATTATACTAAAGAAATAAATCACGAAGATATCAAAGACTATAAAGAAGTATCTGGAAAAGGTATTGAATTTACATATAAAAAAGATAAAGTAAGAATAGGAAATGCAAAATTCTGCAAAAATAAAGAAGAAAATAGTAATATATATTTAATGATAAACAACTCTTTAGTAGCGGATTTAGAAATAAAAGACGAAATAAAAAAAGATGTTGTTAACACAATGCAAGAACTAAAAAAAATGAATATAAATATTCATATGTTTACTGGTGATACAAAAGAAAAAGCAACAGAAATAGCCCAGCAAGTAGGTATAGATAATATTAACTATAGTATGCTTCCTAGTGATAAGTATACATACTTAGAAGAAATAATAAAAAAGAAAACAGAAAAAAGTATAGTATCATTCGTAGGGGATGGGATAAATGACGCTCCAGTATTAAAATTATCAGATTTAGGAATATCTATGGGTAGTCTAGGGACCGATTCAGCCATTGAAGCATCAGATGTAGTCATAATGAATGATAATCTAGAAAAGATAGTAACAGCAATAAATATATCTAAGAAAACAAATAAAATAATTAAAGAAAACCTAATTTTTGCTTTAGGAGTAAAATTGCTAGTATTAGTATTAACGTTAATAGGATTATCCACTATGTTAGAAGCAGTATTTGCAGATGTTGGTGTAACAGTACTTTGTATATTAAATACATTACGTTTACTAAAAAAATAATAATAGTTGTAATATTAGAAAAAGTAATATATAATGATATTATAATAGGAGGAAAATATGGACACAATAATTGGAATAATATTCATATCAGTAATAGGAACACTACTCCACTTTATGTATGAATTCTCGGGACACAATAAAATAGTATCACTTTTTGCAGCAGTTAATGAAAGCACCTGGGAACACATTAAAATTGCCTTAACACCAACATTTATTTGGACCCTTTATGATGGAGCAATATATGGAATGAATGAAAATTATTTTATAGCAAAAACATCAAGCATATTAGTAATAATAATCATAATACCACTACTATTTTATGCTTATCAATTAATAACAAAAAAATCCATCTTAATAGTGGATATAATAATATTCTACTTAGCTATAATTTTAAGCAATCTAACATTTAGCTATATAATAAATATAGAACCATTACATTTCTTTTATTCCTATATATCAGTAGTAATTCTATTTATTATATTTGGATTTTATATGGTATTAACTTTATTACCAATAAAAAACTTCTTGTTCAAAGATCCAATTACCAAAAGATATGGAATAAGAGGCCATTCCCATCATGAACATAAAGAAGATAAATAAAATGATAGAAACATGTTTTAATAACATGTTTTTTCTGTTATAATATAAATAGAACATGGAAGTGAATAAATGAGAAATATATATGATTTAACATTACAAGAATTAGAAGAATACTTTATTCAAATTGGCGAAAAACCTTTTAGAGCCACTCAAGTATATGAAGGACTATATAAGAAGAGACTAAATTCATTTGATGAAATGACTAATATTAGCAAAGAACTAAGAGAAAAATTAACTAATGATTTTTCTTTATTTAAAATAAAATTAATAATAAAACAAACAGGAAAAGATGTAAATAAATACCTATTTGAGTTAGATGATGGTAATAAAATAGAGTCAGTTTTAATGTTTCATGATTATGGAACAAGTATATGTGTATCATCCCAAGTAGGGTGTAATATGACATGTGCTTTCTGTGAAAGTGGCAGATTAAAAAAAGTAAGAAATTTATTAGCCTATGAAATAGTACAGCAAATTCTTCTTATAGAAGAAGACATAAAGAAAAGAATAACTCATGTTGTTATGATGGGAATAGGAGAACCATTTGATAATTACGATAATATTATGCGTTTTGTAAAAATAATAAATTGTAGTAAAGGCATTGATATTGGTTCTAGACATATAACAATCTCAACATGTGGTGTTATTCCGGGTATAAAAAAATTTATGAATGAGGAAGGGCAAGTTAATTTAGCCATAAGTCTTCATGCTCCTAATGATGAATTAAGAAGTAAACTAATGCCTATAAACAAAGCCTATCATTTAGAAGAATTAATGGATACCATAAAAGAATATATAGCAAAGACTAATAGAAGAGTTACTTTTGAATATATTATGTTAGAGAATATAAATGATAGTGAAAAAGAAGCCAAAGAATTAGTAAAATTATTAAAAGGTATAAATTGCTATGTAAATTTAATACCATATAATGAAACAGAAAATATTGGCTTTAAACGTACAAAAAAGTGGAAAATTTTAGCTTTTTATGATATACTTAAGTCAAATAATATAAATGTAACAATAAGAAAAGAATTTGGCGGAGCAGTAGATGCTGCTTGTGGCCAATTAAGAGCAAATAATTAAAGAGGAAGTGAAACAATGCAGACATTTTACATGACTGATGCAGGAAAAGTAAGAACACATAACGAAGACAATGTGACAATAATAAGTAATAATAATAATGAATTCATTCTAGCAGTAGCGGATGGAATGGGTGGACATAAAGCAGGAGAAGTGGCTTCAAATATAGCCATAGAACATATAACAGAAAGCTTTGAAAAATTAACTACGTTAGGAAAAAAAGAAGATGCAATAGAATGGCTTCGAAACATAGTAAAAGAAATAAATGACAAAATATTTGCATATACAAGAGAACATCCAGAAAGCAAAGGTATGGGTACAACACTAGTAATTGCTGTAAAAACAGATGACTATATATTATATGGAAATATTGGTGATTCATCAGGATATGCCATAAAAAACGAAAAACTACATAAAATAACCCACGATCATACATTAGTAAATTTACTTGTATCTACTGGCGAATTAACCCCTGAGCAAGCAAAATTTCATCCAAGAAAAAATCTCCTAACAAGAGCTTTAGGAGCCAATGATCCTATAGAAATAGATATTTTTGATGTTGATAACAACGTAGGGGGACTATTTCTATGTAGTGATGGCCTAACAAACATGGTAACAGAAGAACAAATAGAAAAAGTATTAAACAACAAATCATCAATTGAAGAACAAGTAGAAAAATTAATCAAAAAGAGTAATATGCGTGGTGGCACAGACAATATATCAATTGCTTATCTAAAAAAGGAGAGTGGTGATTTATAATGTTATCAAAGGGACAAAAAATTAATGACAGATATGAAATCATTAAGACAATTGGCGAAGGTGGTATGGCTAATGTATATTTAGCAAATGATTTAATATTAGACAGAAAAGTAGCAATAAAAGTATTACGTGGTGACTTATCAAATGACGAAAAGTTCATAAGAAGATTCAAAAGGGAAGCCCTATCAGTTTCTAATCTTTCTCATCCAAACATTGTAGAAGTATATGATGTTGGAGAAGAAGATGGTAACTACTATATTGTAATGGAATATATTGAAGGAAAAACACTAAAACAATTACTTCAAAAAAGAGGAGCATTAACACTTCCAGAAGTAATAGATATAATGAGCCAACTAACAGATGGCCTAGCACATGCTCATGAAGCATATATAATCCATCGTGATATCAAACCACAAAATATTATGATTGAAGATAATGGAATGATAAAAATAACAGACTTTGGAATCGCTATGGCCTTAAATTCAACACAACTTACCCAGACAAATTCAGTAATGGGATCAGTTCACTACCTACCTCCTGAGCAGGCTAATGGCAAAGGATCTACTATAAAAAGTGATATATATTCATTAGGAATATTAATGTACGAACTATTAACAGGCTCTGTACCATTCAAAGGAGATACAGCTGTAGAGATAGCCCTAAAACACATGAAAGAAAAAATACCAAGTATCAGAAAACAAAACCCAACAATACCACAATCAGTAGAAAATATAGTTATAAAAGCAACTGCTAAGAATCCTAAAAATAGGTATGACAGTGCAAGAGAAATGTACTCTGATCTAAAAACAGCAATGGAAAGAACAAATGAAAAAAGAATAGTATTTGAATATCCAGAAAATGACTTAGAGGAGACAAAAGTAATAGCTCCTATAAAAGAACCCAAAAAAGTAGTAGAAAAACCAGAAGAACCAAAAGAGGAAGAAATAATTTCAGAAGAAAAAAGCAAGAATAAATTGCCAATAATTTTAGCAGCGGTACTTTTAGTTATTCTAATAGCTTTATCTATTATATATTTAGTTATAAGCAGTCACGATGTAAAAGAAGTAAAAGTACCAGATGTAGAAGGATTAACAACCGAAGAAGCAATAAAAGAATTAAAAAAATATGGTCTAGCTTATACAACAAAATCTGAAGAGAATGAAGATATCGAAGAAGGAAAAGTAATAAGAACAGAACCAAAAAAAGGTTCCACCAAAGTAAAAGGTAGCACCGTAACAATAATAGAATCAATAGGCAAAGAGTTTTTAGTTCTTGAAGATTATACCGGTCAAAACTATTATGAGATAAAAGGAAAACTAGAAACAAAAGGTATTAAAATAGAAATGAAAACAAAATCAGTTGAAAATGCCTCAGAATATAAAGATAAAGAAGACTTAATAATAGATCAAGAACCAAAATACAATAAAGATGAAGAGAAAAAACTATACAAAAACGATACCGTTATTCTATATATTCCAGAAGTAGATGTATATCCAGATATGGCCGAAGAAAAATGGACTTTACAGCAAGCTCAAGATTTCGCAAAAGAATACAAATTAACATTAGATATAAAATATAAAGAAACAAAGGATGTTGATGAAAATATAATATTAGACCAAAGCCGTGATAAGGGAGATCCAATATATGAAGGATACACCTTAAAAATAACAGTATCCAAAAAACCAGAAGATAAAAAACCAGAAGATAAAAAAGATAATGCAAATGCACTATTACCAAGTGATAATGAGTAAAGGAAAAAAGTATGGAAGGCATAATAATAAAAAATCAAAGTAATGATTATACAGTAAAAACATCAAAAGGAATAAATATATGCAAACCAAGAGGAAAATTTCGTAATGAAAAGATAACTCCTTTAGTAGGAGACCATGTTATAATAGATGATATAAATAACTATTTATTAGAAATAAAACCAAGAAAAAACTTTTTAATAAGACCCAATATAGCAAATATTGATATAGCACTAATAATAACATCAGTAAAAGAACCAAATTTTGATAATAACCTATTAGATAAGTTACTAACAATAATATCATATAATGGTATTGAACCAATAATATGTTTAACAAAAACAGATTTATTAAACAAAATTGAAGAAAAAGAAATAAAAAATATAATGTCATATTATATAAATATTGGATACAAAGTAGTAACTAACAATGATATAAAAGAAATAAAAAAAATAACTAAGAACAAAGTTGTTGTATTTACAGGTCAATCAGGAGCAGGCAAATCAACATTATTAAATAAGTTAGATAAGTCATTATTACTAGAAACAAATGAAATATCCAAAGCATTAGGAAGAGGAAAACATACTACAAGATGCGTAACTCTATATGACGTAGATGGTGCCTTAATAGCGGATACACCAGGATTCTCTATGGTAGACTTTAGAGGTATGACAAAATTAGATATCAGAGATAATATGAAAGAAATGTTTGATAACTTAGAAAAGTGTAAATATAGAGATTGTATGCATATCAAAGAAGACGATTGTTATGTCAAACAGTTAGTAGAAAATGGTGAAATATTAAAATCAAGATATGAAAATTATAAATCATTTCTAGGAGGAAAATAATGAGACTATCAGTATCAATATTAAATTCAATAGACAAAATAAATATGATAAAAACACTAAATAATTCAAAAATCTCATATATTCACATAGATGTAATGGACGGATTATTTGTCTCTCAAAAATCATTACCTAGTGATGAAATAATAAAACTATCCCCGTTTTCATCTAAACCATTAGACATTCATCTAATGGTAGAAGATCCAATGTATTATATAGAAAAAATTAAAGAATTACCAAATATAGACAATATAACAATACATCTAGAAATAAATAAAGACATAAAAAATATACTAAATAAAATAAAAGAATATGACTTTAAAAGAAGCTTAGCAATCAAACCAAATACCGATATAAATCTATTAATTCCATATTTAGATACTATAGATAGAATTCTTATTATGACTGTAGAACCAGGACTTGGAGGCCAACCATTTCTAGAAAACAGTCCAAATAGAATAAAAGAAATCAAAAAACTAATCAAAGATAAAAACATCGAGCTAGAAGTAGATGGTGGAATAAATAATCAAACTATAAATAAAGTAAAAGATGTAGATATATCAGTAGTAGGCTCATATATAACTACTAGCGATAATCCAGTTCAAAGAATAAATGACTTGTTAGTATAAAAAAAGCTCCATTCTTTATAATAATAGAGAAAGGAGCTTTTTATTATGCCGGAAAAAGAATTAATAACCAAAGAATTAATAGAAGAAGAGTATAGATTAGGAAAAGAATATTATTCTCACTTATTAGAAGAAGCCAAAAAACAAAATCAAAAATACGATTAACAAGTTATAAACAAATACTATTGATAAATTAAAAAAATAATGACTTTAAAAGCAAATTATGTTAATATATATTCAAAGGAGAAATGACTACTATGAATATAATCTATAATGGCGAAATATATTTAAAAAGAGGTCCAGAAATAATAGATCCACGTACAAGTTTTGAATACCAAAAATTAGAAGAAATAATATTAGATATAAAATTCGATGCCTCAAAAGAAAATCCAGATACCAGCAAACTTGGATACCTAGATCAATTAGAAGAATATAAAAGCTTTTTAGATACTCAAAAAACCATAACAAATTACTTAGGAACAGATACTTTTTGGCAATTGTATACAATAGATGGCAAACATATAATTATGAAAAATAATGAACCTCATCCCTTGATAAGAGATTACAATAAAAGAGAAGAACTAGCCAAAGATTTTATAAAATTATCAGATTTTTTAAACATTGCAACCTTCGTTGGAAGACAGTTCATAAGAACATCTCATAGACTAACTTTAAATGGAAAAGTAGATAAAAGTTTTATGCCATCAAACGAATCATCTTCAAAAGAAAAATATATAGTACTATACGCTATGCAAGATTTATTCTTAATAAGAGTAGTAGATGATCCTCTTACTTCCGATAGATATGAACTCATAAATTCCAAATATACTATAGATGGTAATTACAAATTCATAGGAAAAACATATCCTGAATATAAAGATAAACAAAAAGTATATATCGAAATATTTGAACAACTAACTGGTAATCCAAAGAAAAAGATAAAATAACTATACATCTAGTAATTTTTTTATGTAAATAATATACTAAATTATATTAATATAAAAATAAAAATGGTATAATTAAATAAAGAGGTGAAATAATGAAAGAAGAAAAAGGAAAAAATATTATAATTATAATATTACTACTAATTATAGTATTATTAGTGGTGTTTATAACATTATTATTAACAAACAAGATAAATTTAGATAAAGATATCAAAAATAATGATATAACCAATAATCAACAAAATATAACAAAAGAAGAAAGTAAAGAAGAAAATAAAGCCACTAAAAATTGGACAGAAGAAGTAATGTCGTATCATTTGTTAGATGTAGAAATAACAAAAGTAAGAAGTAAGGATTTAGGAGATAAAGAAGATATAAACAAAACTATTTCAATAGATATGAAAGAGTTAAAAGAATTATTAAGTTCATTAGCGGATAAAAAAATAACAAAAGTATATAGTATGGGAATGGGTGGTCCAGAAAGAGATCTACTTCAAATATCATACGAAAAAAATGATAACAAATATGAATTGAAAATATTAAATGGAAAAATATATCTAGATGAATCAGATGAAGAGTTACAAAATTTCTTCAATCAACAAAACTATGAAGAAAAAAACAAAGAATATAAAGAAAAAGAAGGTACTTTCTATTATTATGAACTAGATAGTTATTCTAGTGAAATATACGATAAATATTTTAAATAATAAAATAACATTTTAGAGAACTAAAAAACAACATTAGTTCTTTTATTTCGCAAAATAAAAAAGATAGAAACATCTATCTTAATTATGCCAATTCATTATTCTTTTTCATAGTTCTAGCTTCTCTAACACTAGTTTTAATTTTGCTACCATCTTTTAAAGTAACTGTAGTAAAATTAACCTTTTGAGTACTCTTAGTAATTTTTAAACAGTTAGGTCTATTATTTACAGATTTAGTTTTTTTAGTTGTTACTTTCTTCATCGTATTCCCTCCTCATCAGTTCGATATTAACTTTATCATAAAAAAGCTTCTAAGTCAACTATTATTTAAAATTTTATTTGACATAATCAAGATTAGTACTTGATAAAGATAAAAAAATATGCTAAAATTTAAATAGGTAGAAAGTAGGTGCCTCGTATGTTGTATGTGGATAAAACTAAAAAAATAAGCAAAAAAAACATTCAAACGTTCGTTAACCAGAAGTTAACGAGGGGGGGGGCATTTATTTACTAAATAAAAAAACAATCTATAAAAGACTGTTGATAAATTTAGAACAAACTACGGAAATAACTAATAGCAATATTAGTACTTTTGCGTAGTTTTTTGTTTTAGAAGAAAGAGAGGAAAATTATGAAGAAAAAAGAAAAAATTTTAAAACAATTAGTATTTCTTGTCTGTACACTAATTGTTACTAGTAGTATTGTAAATGCTCAGACAATAACAAAATGCCCAGATAATACAACCAAAGTTCCGAATACAAATAGATGCTGTGCCAAATTTGATGGTGTATCAGCAAAAAGTATAGGTGGAGCATATGGTGATTGTCAATATGCACAATCAGATGTCAGTCCCTCGTATTCACATAAAGGAAAGACTTATGATGGGGTAACGTGCCCAGTTTTAGGCATGCTTTGTTATGGTAATCGCCCACTTAACATGATATCAGAAACATATTCAACAACGATTTCTTTAAAAAATACAAATGGCACAACATATATCACGAAAGAATGTAAACAAGCGCAATGTAGTTGGAATGAAAAGTATCCTCACTGTCCAGCAGGGACATATTTTGCAGGCTGGCAAAAAGTTAGTGGTCATGTAAGTGTTACTGGAAGTTATATTTATACAACATCAGACACTCGCAGTGATTATAATGGGGTCGTAAAAGCTCTTTGTTACTATAATAAGACACCAGCAAATAATGTTGAAACAGGTAAAACAATAGAAGAACCAGTAGAAAATGTTTGTCCTAAAAGTGAAAACAAAGAAAAAATAACTAACTCTAATAATTATAAATTCACATATAATTTGGATGGTGGACATTTTATTGATGGAAGTACCGAAAGAACAGAAATAATTGATAGCCAATCATCAGTAGGAGCTCTTAGATTAAATCCATTAAAGGACGGCTATAAATTTGTTTCATGGCAAGATGAAAATGGAAAAGATTTTGATTTTAGTACAAAACCAACTAAAGATACGACATTAAAGGCTACGTATGAAAAATTAACCGATGAAGAAAAAGATACTTATACTTGTCCAAATGATTACGTATTAGATCCAACTAATGCAAAATGTTATAAGTATCTAAAATTTAATAGAGAAGGTAATATAACTAGTAAATCTAGTATAGACAATGTTATGCAAGTTCCATATCAAACAAATCAAAGTCCTACTGCCGGAAAAGCTTATAATTATACAATGGTAACTTATGAAGATGGATCAAGAATGTGTTATGGATATAATGCTCCAAATGAAGGCGATCCTGGTAAAATAGTTTATATCAATGATAGTAAATTAAACACTATAGGTAAAAATAATACAATATATTATTTTAATGAAAATGGTAAGAATATTGAGTACGAAGATCAAGACTGGTGGAAATCGACTGATACATGCAAATTTAGATCATATTGTAATGTTGATGCCTGTACTAAGATATCCGGAGCATGTGAAGTTACCTGGAGTGCCATTATTTTCCATTCTGTTGATGCTACATATGCAAAAGAGTTAGATGCGACAGAAATAGTCGAAGATAAAGATACTATTTTCAAAGGAAATACAGAAGATAAAACAACAGAAGATGTAAGTGAAAGCCCAAAGACAGGAAGTAAATTATGGATATTTATTACTCTTGGTATAACATTTAGTGTGGCCGGTACATATTATTATCGCAAATATAGAAAAACAGAAGTTTAAAAATAAGTAACTATTCAAACTTAAAATAATTTAGTTATCCACAATTAGTATATTTTTAAATTCAAAATAATGGTTATTGAAGCCATTATTTTTTACGCTTTTAACAGAATAAAAAGATTACTCAACACCACCTAATTTAATTATTAAAACTTGTAATAATTGTAAATTAAAAGAGCAATTTTTATATAATTACTCTTTATTTCTGTGTGCCATAGCCTTAATAGTAGTAGAACCCTGCCCATCTAGATTCTCTTTTTTTATAAATTCACGTAATATTTTAGTTATAGCTCTCTTTTCTATTCTAGATACATAACTTCTAGAAATACCCAGTTCTTTAGCAATTTCCTTTTGCGTAATTTCATCATTATTATTAAGACCATATCTTTTAGTAAGAACATCTCTTTCTCTAGCAGTTAAAACTCCCATATATTCCTTAAGCAATTTAATATTATCATTTCTATATATTTCATCAGCAAAATCCGGATCATTAGTTTTCAAAATATCAAGTATCGTAATTTCATTACCATCCTTATCATAACTAATACCATCATAAATACTAATATTTTTAGAATTTTTCTTATCCGCTCTAAAGTACATTAAGATCTCATTTTCAGCACATTTAGCAATATAAGTAGTAAGCCTAACATTCTTATCTGGAGAAAAACTATCAATACCCTTAATAAGGCCAACCGTACCAATACCAATTAAGTCATCAATATCATTAGTATTAGATTCAAACTTCTTAACAATATGTGCTACTAATCTTAAATTATGTTCAATAAGTTTACTTCTAGCATTTTTATCTCCCATCATCATTTTATTAATATACTCTTCTTCCTCTTCTTTACTTAAAGGATCAGGAAAAGCATTATTGGAATAAGCCCCCGTAAAAAACATAAAATTATGAATAATAAAATCAAATAAATTAATAAGCATAAAAACCTCCTAATAAAACTTATGCAATATAAACAATAATAAAAATATAAATAAGTATAAATAACTTTATTTTTTAAGGAAAATAAAGTATAATGAAAAGGAGGTGAAACATGAATTATTTTTATCCAGATATATATCAAAAAAGCATTTATACAATAAATTATGACAAATTAAAAGAAAATGGTATAAAATGTATCCTATTCGATTTAGATAATACATGTGTGCCATATGTAGATAAAACACCTACTAAAAAACTATCTAAACTATTTGATACATTAAAAGAAAAAGAATTCAAAATAATAATTTTTTCTAACTCACCAAAAACAAGATTAGAAAAATTCAAAAAAGAATTAAATGTAGATTGCTGCTATAGTGCCCAAAAACCAAGAAAAACAAAATTCTTAAAAGTATTAAAAAACTATAATTATGATATATCAGAAGTAGCCATTGTAGGGGATCAATTAGTAACTGACATACTAGGAGGAAATAGAGTAGGAATAACTACGATTTTAGTAAATCCCATGTCAAATATTGATATGCCACTAACAAAAATATATCGCTTTATTGAAAAAACAGAAATAAATAAAATGACTAAAAAAGGAATATTTAAGATAGGAAGATATTATGACTAAAAAATGTATAGGATGTGGAATCAATCTTCAAACCAAAGATAAAAATATTGAAGGCTATGTAGATGACATAAATAAAGAAATATGTGAAAGATGTTTTAAATTAAAACATTATGGGGAATATAGCGAAGTAACATTAGATAATAAAGATTATCAAAACATATTGGATAACATTCCTAGTGACTCTTTGGTAGTATATCTAACATCAGTATTAAATTTAAATTTAGAATATATAGAAAATTTTAATAACGTTATAATCGTTTTAACCAAAAAAGACTTATTACCAAAATCAGTAAAAGATTATAAATTAATAAATTATGTAGCCAATATAACTAAAAATTATCAAGCTATAGAAGTAATAAGCTCAATAAAAAATTACAATCTAGATAACCTAATAAGCAAAATAGAAAAATATAGTAATAATAAAGAAGTTTATTTTATAGGTATGACTAATTCAGGCAAATCAACACTAATAAATAAAATAATAAAAAATTATAGTGATAATAAATTAGAAGTAACAACTAGTATTTACCCATCAACAACACTAAATAAAATAGAATTAAATATAAATGGTTTAAAAATAGTAGATACACCAGGACTAGTAAGCAAAGGTTCAATATTAAATAATCTATCCCTAAAAGAAATAAAAAAAATAACTCCTAAAAAAGAAATAAAACCAAGAAGTTATCAATTAAAAGGAAATAATTCATTAATAATAGACAATAAAATAAGAGTAGATTTTCTAGGAGATAACAATATTACAATATATATAGCAAACAATATAAATATAGTAAAGACACGTCTTTCAAATAACACTCTAAAAGATGCAAGAGTAAAAGAATTAAATTTAAAGGAAAATAAAGATATAGTTATAGAAGATCTATGTTTTATCAAATTAACAAAAGAAGCAAAAGTTAATATATACACAAACTATAATGTAAACATATATGAAAGGGATAATCTAATATAAAATAATTAAGAAGTAGGTAGCAGTATGAAAGAAAAAGTAGTAACTAATGAAGAAAAATTTGCAAACGGTCTGTGCTTTAAAAAAATATTTCTAATATTCGTAATATTCAGTTTTCTAGGATGCATATATGAAGATATTCTATTTATGAGTAAAGGATACATGAATGAAGGAACAATAAATTATATTACTAAAAGAGGACTACTATATTTTGAACTATCACCAATATACGGTTGGGGAGCATGTATAATGGTATACCTTTTATCCATAAAAAAACATAAAAAATATGAATATTTTATTTTAGGTTCTCTAATAGGAGGAGCATTTGAATACCTAATAAGCTTTTTGCAAGAGACCTTTACCAATACAACATCTTGGAACTATAGCACATATTTACTAAATATAAACGGAAGAACCACTATTCCATATATGCTTTTTTGGGGACTATTGTGTTATATCTTAATGACCAAAATATACCCATATATGTCAAACAAAATAGAACGTCTCCCACATAATATTGGAAATATAATATATTACATATTACTTATAGTAATAACAATAGATATGATATTATCATTCAGTGCATGCATAAGAATGGGACTAAGACATGAAGGATATAAGGCACTAACTCCTTATGGAGAATTTTTAGATAAAATATATACAGATGACAGAATGAAAAAAAGTTATACGAATATGGTGATAAAATGATAAAAACAATAAGCTTAATAATAATAATAATATCATTATTAACATTAATATACAAATACATAATAATGATTAAAAATCACAATTATCCAAATAAAGAAAAAACACGCCATAATTATGCAGTACTAATTCCCGCTAGAAATGAATCACAAGTTATCGAAAATCTACTAATAAGTATTGAAAATCAAACCCAAAAAATAAAACCAGAAAATGTTTATGTAATAGTAGAAACTAAAAAAGACAAAACAGTATCTATTGTAGAAAAACATAAAATGAACATAGTATATCGTAAAAATTTAAATAAAAGAAGAAAAGGTTTTGCTCTAGATGATGCGGTAAAAGAAATATTAAAGCAAGATAAAAAATATGATGCATATTTTATCTTTGATGCAGACAACATATTAGATAAAGATTACCTAAAAGAAATGACAAAGAGTATTGATGAAGGTTATTCTATAGGAGTAGGTTATAGAAATACCAAAAACAGTAAAAGCATTATTGCTGCCTCATCAGCACTTACATTTTCTATGATAAACACTATTAGTAACAGTAGAAAATCAAAATATACCAATAATATTATCATTTCAGGCACAGGATACTACATAAAATCACATCTTATAGAATCATGGCAAGGCTTCCCGTTTAACTCATTAACTGAAGATTATGAATTAAGCCTATACTGTACATTAAATAATATAACAACAACCTATAATAATAAATCCATTTTCTATGATGAACAACCAGAAGATTTTAATACCACTATAACACAAAGGTCCCGCTGGGTAAAAGGATATTTTGAAGCCAGACGAAAGTACATCAAAAAAATAAGAAAAAGCCTTAAAAGAAAAGACATAAATTATGCATCTAAAATAAATGCTATAATTGGTGTAACTCCCCTAATAACTCTAATGATTGGTCTTTTATTACTACTAATAAGTCATATAAACAACATAAAAAATCTACTAATAACATTAAGTATTATAATATCGTTAGTATATATAGTTCTAATGATATTCAGTTATATAATGATAAAAAAAGAAGAAGATAAATTAAATATAAAAGCTTCAAAAATATTAATCATTTTATATAATCCAATCTTCCTTTTAAGTTATATTTATTGTTTATATATAGCTATAACTAAAAAAGATTTAGCATGGCAAGAAATAAAACATACAAATAACATAAATTAAATAAAAACATATTTACATTTTAGCAAAATTATATTATAATTTATTTATAATAGAAAGGGGTATATATATGAAGTATTTTACCAAAGAAGAGTTAGATACAATAGCAAATCGTCTAATAGAAAATCCAAGTTATGAAACTTTAAAAGGATTAAATTTTGAATTTGAAAGCAAATATGGCAATTTAGATCCTACTAATCCATCACAACCCTTTGTAGCAACATCTATTCCTAATGTAGAGAATACTAGCGTCTTAGAACCAGTAACTCCTAGTGTAGAAGATAAAGAAAAACCAGAGGTAGCTCCAGCACCAATAAGTAATGCTATTCCAGTAAATACATTCACAACTAGCGAGATTCCAAGCTTTTCTTTGCCATCTGTAGAAGCACCAATTCAAAATGGTAATATCAATAATAACCCAATAAATTTTAGTGGCAATCTATGGGAACCAGAGCAAAATAGATTGATGTCTACAACAGATAATTTTAATAATGTGCCAAATAATGGTCAAAATTTAAATACACCCATATCAAATGAACAATTTTTTACATCTCCAACAGAAACAGTTCCCAATCCAATCCCTGTAAGCGGATTAAATATGCCAAATAATCCAGCGGCACCTATGGGTCCAAGTATGTTTGGCCAATTCGAACAAAACTATAACAAATAAAGCAGCCTTGCTGTTTTTTCTTTTCTATATATGTTGACTTTAACAATCAAATAATATATAATAACTAGAAAGAATTGAGGTAATTATATGAATACAAAAACTATAAATATCCAGGTTTTAGCCCTTTTAGGAGATGCAGTCTATTCCCTATATATTAGAGAAAAACTAATTAAACAAGGAATTAATGATATAAGTAAATTACAAAAATTAATTATAGAGTATGTATCCGCCAAGGGAGAAGTAAAAGCATTAAATTATTTAATAGATAATAACTATTTAACCGAAGAAGAGAAAGATATCGTAAAAAGAGGAAGAAACTATAAAAATAATAATCATCCTAAAAACACAGATATCATAACTTATAAATTATCAACCGGTTTCGAAGCATTATTAGGAGATTTATATATAAACAATAAAGAAAGATTAGAAGAAATACTAAATTTAATAGAGGTGAAATAATGTTAATATATGGAAAAAATGTAGCAGTAGAAAAACTAAAAACAAAAGATAAAATAAATAAAATATATCTAAGTAACAAATTTAAAGACAAAGAAATATTAGACTTAATAGAAAAAAGAAATATAAAAATAAAACTATTAGATAACCATGAGTTAGATAAAATGTGTAAAGGATTACATCAAGGAATTATATTAGATATAGAAGATATAAAAACATATACCATAGATGAGGTGATACCAAATATAAATAAAGAATATCCACTCATCGTAATATTAGATCATTTAGAAGATCCCCACAATTTTGGAGCCATAATACGTTCCAGTGAAGCCTTTGGAGTAGATGCAATAATAATACCAAATGATAGAGCAGTAGATATAACAAGTACTGTAGTAAAAACATCAGTAGGAACTATAGATAAAATGAAAATAATAAAAGTAGCCAATATAAATAATGCTATCCAAAAACTAAAAGACTATGGTTATTGGATAGTAGGTACCGATATGGAAGGAGAAGTATATACCACTATTGATTACAAAACCAAAATAGCCCTAGTAATAGGAAATGAAGGGAAAGGAATAAGCAATTTAGTAAGTAAAAATTGTGACTATCTAGCTAAAATACCAATGATTGGAACAGTAAATAGCCTAAACGCCTCAGTAGCATGTGGTATCTTTTTAGCGGAAATAAACAACATAAGAGGTAACTAATGAATGAGTGCCAAGAACTAACAATATATAAAGAAGAAAATACATCCCCTCTAGTAGAACAAATATATAATACAAACAAAAAAATAATCGATAAAAGAATAAAATACTATAGTATGACCAATAATATATCTAAAGAAGAAGCAATCCAAGAAATAAAAATAACAATATATAACGTATTAAAAAAATATAAAGGAAACAAAAACTTTAAAGCCTATCTCTTAAAGTCTATAGATAATACACTATTAAATTATATAAGAAAAATAAATACTAAAAAGACACTAAAGACAATTTCTTTAGAAGAATTAAAAGAGTATGAAGATAATAGATATAATCCCGAAAAAGTAGTCATAAAAGAATTAATATACAAAGAATTAAGAACCAAAATAATAAGTAAATTAACTTGGAAAGAAGAACTAATATTTACCCTAAAAGAACAAAATTTCACTACTAAAGAAATTTCATCAATAACAGATATGAGTATGAGTACAATATATAATCTATTAACAAAAATCAAATCAAAAAGCATTAAATACTTGTCATAAATAGTGTAAAATTAATAAAGAGTAATCCAAAACATTTACATTTAATCAAAAATAATATATAATATATCCGTTAGGAGGAATACTATGGAAGATAGAACACTAGATGCAGAAGAAAAATTAGAACTAATACAAACAATAATTAACTCTGAAGGATTATATGCTGTAAACGAATATCTTCAAAGTATAATGCTAAAAGAAAATAAGGAAGTAACAAATGAATCTGCTATAAAAGAACCTTCTTATGATACCACTATAAAGACTACTATTAAAGAAGAGTATACTACTCCTAAAGAAGCTAATATATATCGAATGGATGCCATAAAACTAGTAGAGCAAGATAAAATAAATCATCCAGATATAGATATAGAAAATACATCTAATATGGAAGAAGAGATAACCAAAGGCCCTGTAAAAAAACTTGTAAACAATCCGTGGGCTTCAGCGGAAGGTATAAAGACAGTATCACCAGGAGAATTACATTTAAATTAAAGTGCTAATTAGCATTTTTTTATTTGTGAAAATATAAACAAATGTACGTAAAAAAATATTGACTTACAATGCTCTCTGTGATATAGTAGTATTACATCAAAAAAAGAAAAACAAAATTAAATGGAGGCATACTATGGATAAAATAATAATAAAAGGTGCAAGAGAAAACAACCTAAAAAATATAGATATAGAAATACCTAAAAATAAATTAGTAGTAATGACAGGAGTATCAGGAAGTGGAAAATCCTCTCTTGCTTTTGATACAATTTATGCCGAAGGACAAAGACGCTATGTAGAAAGCCTATCAGCTTATGCAAGACAATTTTTAGGTAATAGCACTAAACCAGATGTAGATGTAATTGAAGGGTTATCACCTAGCATATCAATAGATCAAAAAACGACCAATAAAAATCCTCGTAGTACCGTTGGCACCGTAACAGAAATATATGACTATTTAAGATTATTATTTGCCAGAGTAGGAATTCCATATTGTCCTAACCATCATATTCCAATAACATCACAGTCCATAGAAGAAATGACAAATAGAGTTTTATCATTAGAAGAAAATACCAAAATAATGATATTATCTCCTATTATAAAAGGAGAAAAAGGAACCTTTAAAGATTTATTCGAAAAATTAAGAAAAGAAGGCTACGTAAGAGTAAAAGTAGATAATGAAATAAAAGATTTATCTGAAGATATAGAATTAGAAAAAAATAAAAAACATAACATAGAAGTAATAATAGATAGATTAATAATAAAAGAAGGAATAAGAAGTAGATTATATTCATCATTAGAAACATCTGCAAATTTATCAAATGGCAAAGTAATTATAGATGTAATTGGAGGAGAACCAATAATTTTATCAGAAGACTATGCTTGTCCATACTGTAATTATTCCCTAGAAGAATTAGAACCAAGAATATTCTCTTTCAACGCTCCTTATGGAGCATGTCCCGATTGTAAAGGTATAGGAGTAAAATATAAAATAGATGTTGATCTAGTAATACCTGATAAAAACAAATCAATATTAGAAGGAGCAATCAAACCAATAAATCTAGATGAAGAATCAAGTATTATGTATACAGAATTAGATACTGTAGCAAAACATTATAATATCGATTTAAATAAAAA
>CAKPSW010000018.1 GCA_934183705.1 uncultured Bacilli bacterium
TCTAGGTTTTCTAGTTAACTGATTAATTGTAGGCATTATATCACTCCTTTCTTACACATATCCTGGTGTTTCATTTTTAATCTTAAATATAAGTTTTACCCATAGTAAAACCTAAATTCACGAACGAATTAATAATACCATTTTTATATAAATTAGTCAAGTACTTTTCAAAAATAATTTTCACATACACCCCTATTTTATGTAAATACAAAGAAAAAAGACTATTAACTAGTCTTCTATCCAATAAATTTAACCCATATTAATTTCCTAATAACTGATACGGTTCTGACATCGTACCCAACCCGGACTCGATACCCTCATCAGAGGATAGAAAAAGGACTGGGACAACCCCGCTCATGCGATACACACGGCCGTGGTCTTGGATGCCGGCACTGTAGCAGACAAAGCCCGACGAAACCACAACCCACGCATACTCCGAATTGTAAGAAAGAGGGGTTAATAACCACCCTGCATCGTTGCCTGAATTAGTAATTATAGGATACATCCAGTCGTTACTTCTACATACATATGAATCGGTACTACTATCATATTTATATAAATTTTGCGAACATTTATTAAAGTCTACTGCATATCCGTAATCACTGGGATACGGAAGTGCTACTTTTCCACTCCATGTTGTGCTATGACCAGAATATACGGTTGTTCCTCTTTCATAACCATATATTTGATTTGAATATATACTTGAAGAATCCCATCCTCCAAGCTTCCATGTTACTTCTGCTATTTTATTTCTTGTTTCTTCATTCTTTATTCCAATGCTAGTAAAATCACATAATGTTGTACTATTACCATAACCATTATAACAATTACCGGACCCACTATTGTAATATAAGCTCCCTCCTATCGATTCACTTTCATATTCAGGATTTAGTAATTTCATTGCATCAGCTTGTGGCCATTCATTCTCTCCATAAGATGAATTTGTATCCCATGAATATCTTCCTATTGATTCATTTCTCATTATTTTTACTTGATTATTGAATACTCCTATGATTCTCCACTTCTCACAAGTAGTATCACTTTGATTAGAATAATCAGAACAATTAAAGTATATATAATTATTTGGACTAGCTCCATAGTATCTTATATTACCTCCATCTAGTGAAGAAGTTGTTCCTCCTAATCTATCATTCATAAGACTTTCACTTGAAGCATAATTATACGTAATACCGTTATTTGTTACTGGAATTTTAGATGCATTGGTATATAAGTTTGTTATATAGTCTGATAGAAGTTCTTTGTTTGGTTCAAAGTTTGCTTTTAATTTATCTCCATTATCTGCGCTAAAGAAGATAGTACCTGTAAATTCTCCTGTATCTGTTTGTACTTTATTTAAGTTTTTTACATATACCATTATATAATATACTTTGGATTCATTTGTTTTTATTGTATAGTTATTTGCTAGTGTTTTAGTTCCTCTGCAACTAGTATTATCTGCTACTGTATTTATATCATCCATAATAGCACATTCTATATTTGGAGTATCGTCTCCCTTTAGTGATACTCCCCCACTTACAACTAAATCTATACTACTTTTATTAGTTAATGTTACTTTATATATTTGGCAAGCTGTGCGACCATTCTTATCTATACATCTTTTATTATTATCGAAGTTAGTGTTGGCTTCCCCTACTACAGCTTTAGTAAGAGTAGTAGTATCATTGTCTACTGGTATTAAACTTCCTATTGCTCCAGTAGATATCTTCTCTACCTTTAAATTCACACTAGCAGATCCACTAGCAGTACCATATACACTATCTTCGTTTACTCCTACTAAACTATAATAGGAGTATGCTGACCCTGCTATTGATATAATTAATAATATTATTCCAACTATCATATATATTTTTTTCTTATTCATATCATCACCACCAAAAAACTACGAAAAAATACTAATACTTCTATTAGCTATTTCCGTAGTTTTCTTTATATTTTTTAATATACTATTATCATCTAAACCCTTATAGAATAAGTAAATACCCCCCTAGTTAACTTCTTGTTAACTATTCTTTTATTATTTTTCATTCAAAGCACCTACCTTTCTTGATATTATGCACACCAATTATCTTCTTTCTTTAATTTATTAATTATATTATTATGTTCAGTTTGTGTTTTAGTTAAATATAATTTACCATCACAATCATTTACAAAGTAATAATAATCATGCTTCTCAGGATGTAATACCGCTTCAATAGATTCAATAGAAGGATTTCCTATTGGTCCTACTGGAAGACCTATATTTGTTGGACATCTAGTATTATATTTATTACTGCAGTCATTTAATTCTTTACTTGTTAACCTGCCACTAGTCCATTTATCTATTTTAGCTCCATAATATGAAGTTGCATCACTACCTAATGTTGGAAAACTTTTCGAATTTAATCTATTATAAAATACTTCTGCTACTGATTTCCTATCATCTTTATTAGCAACTTCAAGTTCAACTACTGAAGCTAATGTTATAATTTCATGAATACTTAAACTATTACTTTCTATATCTGTTTTATATTCATTTAATCTCTTACCTGTTTCATCTAGCATCAATTCTATTATTGTACTAATTTTACTATCCTTACTTATACTATAAGTATTTGGATACAAATATCCTTCTAATGGATAATAAATATTAGTATTTTTAATATCCTCAGTTAAAAACCAATATTTACTTATAAGTGTATCAATATATTCTTTATTATTCATATAAGTTAATACATCTTCATAATCATTATTAGTATTTTCACTTATTAACTTTGCTACCATTCTAACATTTATTCCCTCTTTAAAAACGATACCCCCTCCATTAGAGGTTTGACCACTCTCTAAAATATCAACTATCTTCTTTACTCCCATATTTTCTTTTAGTTCATATACTCCTGCTTTTAAGTTTGTTTTATTTGTTAAATACGTATATACCTTGAATATAGTTACATTTTTTATTAAATTGTTTTCTTTTAAATTTCTAGCTATACTATCTATACTACCTTCATCTATAGTTACCTCTTTTATACTATCATCATTTGATACCCTACTCATATTTATATTATAATAAGTACATAACGTTATTATAAAAGTAAACATTATCACTACTAATCCAACTGCTATGTTTCTAAACTTCTTCATGTCCCCTCCAGATTAATTTTCTTCTTTATTCTTTTTATCATCTTCCATTATAGAGCTTAATATTGTTTCTATAACTTTCCATTCTCTTTCAGTTTCTACCGGCAATAATTCTAATGGTTCTTTATTTGGATTAAATACTGATGCATATACCTTTGTATTTCCATCATCATCTAAAGTATTATCAGTATATACCATATAATTTTTATTTGTTTCATCCGATTCAAAAGTAAATAGAATTTCAAACTCTATTTCCTTACCATCTTTATCTATTATTTTAAACGTATTTTCCTTATTCATTTTTATTTTTCTCCTTATTCAAGTAGTCTTGTAATATTATTTGAGCGGCAATACTATCTACTTTTCTTTTTCTCTTTTTTCTAGATAAATCAGCTTCAATTAAAATAGAATTTGATATTACAGAAGTTAATCTTTCATCTAAAAATTCTACTGGAATAGACACTTCTTCTTCTAATAACTTCTTATACTCCATAGTTATTTGAGCACGTTCTCCAAGCGTATTATTCATATTTTTTGGTAGTCCTAATATTATTTTTTTTACATCATAAAGAGTAACTATCTCTTTTATTTCTTTCATAGTAGACTTATAATCTTCATTATCAAAGAATATTGTTTTTAATGAAGATGCTATAGTAAGAGTAGGATCAGAAATAGCTAGTCCTACTGTTTTACTTCCTAAATCAATACCTAAATATCTCATTTAATATAATTCTTTAAAAGGACTTCTACTAAGAATGCTCTATCTATTTTAGCTATTCTATTTCTTGTTTCTTTATATGATGATATATATCCCAAATCACCAGATATTATATATCCCACTAGTTGATTTATTGAATTATAGCCTTTTTCTTCTAAAGCTATTATAGCACTATTCAAAGTATCTTTTATTACTTCTTCTTGTGCTAAAGATACATCAAATTTAGTTGTACCATCATTCATATTACCACCTCTTATACAATATAATTGTATCATATTTTATAATTTACAGCAAGTTATTTTGTACTTATTTACATCTATTAGTACCTTTTATTATTAGTTTTCATAAACTATTATAGGTGATGATTATTATGTTTAATAATTTCTTTAACTTTTTTCGTCTTTGTGCTGGTTTTAAGTTGTTTCTCTTTATTATGGTTAGTATGCTTATGATTATTACTTTCTACCAGCTATTAATAACTTTATTTGCCCCATGTTTTGGTAATGTATTTATATTATTATTAGAATATATATCTCTTATTTGTCTTAGTTTTTGGCTTATATTTGGATGCTAAAAAGAGCTATTTACTCTCAAGATCAAAGATGACATCTCTAAGAGACATAGCTCTTTCAAAATCCAGATTAGAAGCTGCTAATTTCATTTCTTTAGTTAGATTATCTATTAAGTCTAATTTTTCTTTTTTACTTAGTCTCTCTTCATGAATTACTTTCTCTTCTGTTTCATTAGATATTACTTCTGGTATTTCTTTTAATATTGTCTTTGGTACTATATTATGACGAGTATTATACTCTTCTTGAACACTTCTTCTTCTATTAGTTTCAAAAATAGCTTCATTCATACTATCTGATATAGTATCAGCATACATTATTACTCTGCCATTTGCGTTTCTAGCGGCTCTACCTATTGTTTGAATAAGACTTCTAGTACTTCTTAAAAATCCCTGTTTATCAGCATCCATAATAGCTATTAGTGATACTTCTGGAATATCTATTCCTTCTCTCAATAGATTTATTCCTACTACTACATCATATTTACCTAGTCTTAATTCTCTTATAATTTTAAGTCTTTCAAGTGTTTTTATTTCATTATGCAAATAAGCAACTTTTATATCTAAACTTTTTAAATAATTAGTTAATTCTTCAGCCATACGAATAGTAAGAGTTGTTATTAATGTTCTCTCATTCTTTTCATTTTGCTCTGTTATTTCTTCTATTAAATTATCTATTTGATTCTTAGTAGATCTTACTTCTATCAAAGGATCTAATAGTCCTGTAGGTCTTATTATTTGCTCTATTATCCTATCTTTGGCATGAGATAGTTCATAATCTCCAGGAGTTGCACTTACATATATTACTTTATTTATCTTTTTTTCAAATTCTTCAAATTTTAAAGGTCTATTATCTAGAGCACTAGGTAATCTAAACCCATAATCTACTAGATTCATTTTTCTTGCTCTATCACCATTATACATAGCTTTTATTTGTGGTATTGTGACATGTGATTCATCTATCAATAATAAGAAATCACTAGGAAAAAAATCAATCAATGTACATGGAGCCTCTCCTTCATCTTTTAGGGCTATATGTCTAGAATAATTTTCTATTCCTCTGCAGAAGCCCGTTTCATTAAGCATTTCCATATCATAATTAACCCTCTCTTCAATACGCTGAGCTTCAATTAATTTATTATTATCTTTAAAGTATTTTATTCTTTCTTCTTTTTCTTTTTCTATCCTTTGGATACTTATTTTTAATTTTTCATCATCTGTTACAAAGTGAGAAGCCGCAAAAATAGATATCGTTTTTTTACTTTTTATAACATGTCCTGTTACGGTATCAACTTCACTTATTCTATCTATCTCATCCCCAAACCACTCAATTAGTATAGCATTATTCCTTTCATTAGATGGTACTATCTCTAGAGAATCTCCTCTTACTCTAAATGTACCTCTTTTTAAATCCATATCATTTCTCTCATATAACATATCTACCAATTTTTTTAGTATTATATCTCTATCTATAGTATCTCCAACATTCAAAGTTAACATTTTCTTTTTATATTCTTCCATTTCACCTATACCATATATACATGATACCGAAGCCACTACTATTACATCATCTCTAGATATTAAACTACTAGTGGCACTATGTCTTAGTTCATCAATTTCATCATTTATCATTGAATCTTTCTCTATATATGTATCTGTTGATGGCACATATGCTTCAGGTTGATAGTAGTCGTAATAACTAACAAAGTATTCTACTCTATTCTCTGGGAATAATTCTTTAAATTCATTATATAATTGTCCTGCTAGAGTTTTATTATGAGCTATTACTAATGTAGGCTTATTAACTTTATTAATAATATTAGCCATAGTAAAAGTTTTACCAGTGCCTGTTGCTCCTAATAATATTTGCTCTTTATATCCTTTATTTAAACCATCTACTAATTTTGAAATAGCCAAAGGCTGATCCCCACTAGGCTTATATTTACTTACTAGCTTAAACATAGTATCCTCCCTTCATTATATTATAACTAAAAAATATCATTTAACAAAAACTTCTTCTTTTTACTATACTGTTTCTAATGATTCCCTATCTTTTCAGTTTCTATTAATAATTTATCAAAATCAGAAACATAATTTTTATCTTGCACTACTCTATATTTTTCATATTCATTTTCTGCTTTTTGTTTTGCTAGTTTATGTGAAATTTTCCCCTTTCCTCCTAAAACTTCATAATGAAAAACTTTTAAAGCGTTTTCTATTTCATTTTTCCAATTTTCCATATACATTGTTATATTTCTTTCTGCATTATTCTCAGCAATATCCAAAAATAAGTTCACTAAATTATTTAAATTCTTAACCTCTTTTTCATCTAAATAGTTTTTTACAATAACAACATCAGACTTTAATATTTTGCCATTCGGTGAATTCTCCCAAGTAGTAAGTCCCATATTATCTTTACTAGCATTTGCTCTATCATAAATAATTTCCGCAGCAGTATGTCCAGTAATTGCAAAGTGAAATTTATTTTGAATAGTCGCATAAAAATCTTTTGCTATATTACTATTTTTATCATAATCAATAGAACATTCTGCAAATATATCAGTAATTTTTTGATAAAAAATCCTCTCGCTCGTACGAATTAACTTTATTCTCTCAAGTAACCTTTTAAAATATTCTTGATCTGATTTTCTTGCTTTCATAAATCTATCATCATCAAGAGCAAAACCCTGTATCATATAATCTTTAATTATTTTATTTGCCCAAGTTCTAAATTTAATCGCTTTTTTAGAATTAACTCTAAATCCAACAGAAATAATCATATCTAAGTTATAGTATTTTATATTATATACCTGCCTACAGTCATTACCCATATGTGCATTTTTTGCACATATGTTATCATAACTTAATTCATCATCTTTATAAATATTATTAATATGCCTAACAATACCACTTCTATCAATATTAAAAAGTGTTGCTAATGCTTCTGTATTTAACCAAACATCTTCATTCTTAAGTAATACTTCTACTTTTATATTACCTTTCTATATTTCTCTTTTTCCTATACCTCTAGTTTATTAAATTATTATATAATTTATAATCTTCTTCTTCAAAGCAGACAAATACTACATCTATATTAGGATTATTTACTTCTTCTATGGTATTTACCGCTATAAAAGAAGCTTCTTTTTTTGGAAAATGATATATTCCAGTACTTATGCAAGGAAAGGCTATTGTTATTTTATCTAGATTATTCTCCCTTCGGTAATCTTCCGCTAATAAAAGAGAGTTCTTATAACATTTTTTAAGCAATTCACTTTCATTATGATTACCACCATAATATACTGGACCTACTGTATGAATCACTTTTTTTGCTTTTAGATTATATCCATTAGTTATTTTAGCTTCACCAGTATTACATCCACCTAACCCTTTGCATTCTTCTTTTAATTCTCTGCCAGCTTTCCTATGAATTGCTCCATCTACTCCGCCACCACCTAATAACGTCTTATTCGCAGCATTTACTATTATATCTACATCTAAGGTAGTTATATCTCCTTTTATAACTTTTATATTATTCATTATAAACCTTCTTTCTATTTAGCCAATATTAATTCCTTAATAGCATTCAAATATAATTTTCTCATCTTATCATCTATTGTATTTACCTCACTTAATATTTTTAATATTTGATTTTTATTCATCCTCTTAAGTTCATAAAAACCCTTTATATCACTATTTTCAAGTACATTAAAGAAAGTTATAATCATTTTTTCTAATTCTTCATCACTATATTTTTTATTCCAACTCTTTATTTTACTATTTATTTTCTTACTAAAGTTTGATTGTCTTCCCTCTTCTAGAAATGAACCAAAACAAATCCAAGTATTACAATTATGACTTCTTATTCCTTTTTCTATTGATTTTACTACTTTATATTTATCTGTGCTATAAAGTAGCATTCCTATTACACTATCTGTTGGTACATACATTCTAAGCTTTGGCAGTATTCTTTTGAATGCTTCACTATTTGCTTCTTTTTCTCTAAAACCAGGACCATCCAAATTATATACCTCTTTTATTCTTTTAAATATCTTATCATCTGCTCCCATAGCGGAAGTCATAGCTAGATTACCACCTTTAGAATGACCACCTACATAGATTACTTTATCATCATCTATAACTTTATTTAAATAATCGATAGCATATTTTTGTGATATTATAGGAAAATGATAACCTAGTACAAAATCTTCCTTCCATCCTATTACAGTATCATCAGTTCCTTCAAAAGATACAAATAAATCATTCTTATTAAAATATATACTAAGTGCTCCAAATTGCTTTTCTTTATCTACATATTTAACATAATTATTTAGTTCTATATCCTTATATCTCTTACTATTTATAATATTTTTTAAATTTTCTATATTTTCTTTAGCAAAAGCACTTATATATTCACCCTTTAAATCAGAATTTTGAAAATATATTTTTCCAGCTTCTTTTAATGTTATTTTATTATTATTTGAAGAAACTATATTACTCCAATTTATATAAGATAATTCACAAAATATAATTACATCATTAATATTAAAATCACATTCTTCAAAACTAAAATCTTTATATATTTTTATATATTCTTTTATTGTAGCCATATTATACACTCCTTATATTTATTTTATAATATAATTTATTATAAAATCCATTATAAATAATCCCCCTATAAAGACAGTTATATATTTAGTTTTTATACTTTTATTTTCTCTTATATATTCCTTTACTTTTGGCAGGACCATATTCATTAGAAAGACTCCAGATAAACCAAAGAATAATACCGATCTTAAACATACAAACCCCTCAATATTACCATAGTTTAATATTTCAGTATTATAGTCCCATAGTCTTATATTACTAATATTAAATAATAAATATCCTACTATATATTCTAACGTGCCACATACTAAAGCACTTAAAATAAATACCTTTGGTATATTATCCTTATCATTTTTATTTATTAAATATATAAGCAATCCTCCAGTAGCATATATTGGAAGCCAAGGGCCAATAGTATTTCCCCTTTTTACAAAGTATCCTAAATCAATACGATAAAATAATGTTTCATATACAAAACCAAATATAGCACTTATTAATACTATTTGAATTATTAATACTAAATTCTGTTCCTTTTTATTCATCCTACTACCCATAATTACTCCTATAAAATACTATCAAACATTTCTATTACTGCCTCTATTACATCTTTTTTATTCTCTCGTCTCGTCTTCTTGTTCATAGTTACTATTTTATTATAATATTTATCATCTTCCTTATTATAAATACTTATATATACTCTATTATCTTCACCAGTAATATTATTCGGATCCACTCTTCTCATCTGCCCAGTTATTCCTACTGCATAGTCTGATGAAGTATAATTTTGCACTACTCTGCTCATTTCGTTTGCTACTTCTAAACTATAGACCGTATATTCTTCTATAGTCTTCTTATTTACACCCTGTTTTATTTTATATTCATTAGAATATGTTACCATACCAAATTCAAACACGCCACTAGCACCTTCAATATTAGTAATACAATTAGCTAAATAGCCACCAGTACAAGATTCCATCGTAGATATTTTCTTACCATGAAGTATAAAATAATTAACTAAATCTTTCATCGTTTCTATTTTTTGCATATTATCATTCCTTAAAATATATATTATTCATAAGTTCATGCTCTAACGTAGTACTATTTCCATGACCTGGATATATTTTCATTAGAGGAGGATATTTTTTAATTTTATCAATACTTTTTTTCATATCCACTACTGAGCCACCATCTAAATCACATCTTCCTATAGATTCATAGAAGATAAAATCTCCAGAAAACAAAACATTATCTTCATAAAAATAAAATGATATTAAGTCTTCTTTATGACCAGGAGTCCTAATTACCTTAAATTTAAATGAACCAACTTTATATTCTATCTCTTCAGTAGTAGCATAAGAATATTCTTTGTATTTACTAAAAGAAGATAAGGCTCCTATATGATCAAAATGCTTATGAGTTATTAATACTCCTTTAATACATCTTTTTCCTATTACCTTTCTAATTCTATCAGCTTCATCACCTGGATCAATTAGTAAGACATCATTACCTATACCAAGTACATAACAATTTTCTCTAAGATATCCTACCACTACTTTCTCTATTTTCATTTTATTACCTTTGCCTGCTTACTTAATGCGTCTCTTGCAGCTTCTTGTTCTGATGCCTTTTTACTTCCTGCTGTTCCACGTCCCATTGTTATACCATCTATCTTCACTACTGAAGTAAATGTTTTATTGTGAGCAGGTCCCTCTTCTCCTACTACTTCATAGATAATAGACTTCTTAACAGTTTGTACAAGTTCTTGTAATTTAGATTTATAGTCATGTAAAAACTCAATTTCGTTTTCTATATATTTTACTATAATATCCAAGATAAATTTCTTTGTAAAATCAAAACCCTGATCTAAATATACAGCAGCTGTAAACGCTTCAAAAACATCAGCCATAATAGTAGTATTAACTTCTTCCCCAAAGCCAACTCTAATATCTTCATCTAAACCAAGCTCCTTAGCATATGTTGCACATGCTTCTTCACAAACATAAGAAGAACGCATTTTTGTCATTACCCCTTCTTCTAATTTTCTCTCTTTATATAAATACTCACTTATAATTATTTCAAGTACAGCATCCCCTAAAAACTCAAGTCTTTCATAATCAGGATAACTAGGATTCTCATTTGTATATGATGAATGAGTTACAGCAGTACTATATAAATTTATATTAGTAGGTTTTAAATCTATATTACTAAATACTTTCATTATTTCCATCCTTTCATGCTTGCTTCTAAATAGTTTATTGCTATTCCTTTATCTATAAATTTATCCTCATATTCTGTAGTTATTATATCATCTTTATCACTATGCAAATCATTAGTTAAATATAAAATATTATAACCATATTCTAAGAGTGATGAGACTGAATATTCAAAAAGTCCTATATTATCAGTCTTCATAATAATTTTCTTATCATTTTTAAATATTCCATCATATCTAGCCAAAAATCTAGGACTTGTTAATCTTCTCTTAGCATGCCTATCTTTTGGCCAAGGATCCGAGAAATTTAAATATATTAATTCTATCTCTTTATCAAATATATTATTAATTTCTCTAGCATCCATTCTAATTAAAAATAAATTATCAATATCAAGTTCATTACTCTTCTCTATAGCTCTTAATATAACTGAATCGTACATCTCTATCCCAATGTAATTTATATTAGGATTATCAATAGCATTTTGTATTATAAACTTACCCTTACCAATTCCTATCTCTAAGTAAATAGGATTGTCATTTTTAAATAATTCACTCCATTTACCTTTATATTCTTCTGGAGCATCTATATAATATTTACCTTCTTTAATCTTTTCACTAGCTCCTTTGATATTTTTAAGTCTCATATTCTCACATCCATATAGTATTATAACATTATTTTTAACTTTTGCATATAATAAAGTAAAAGGAATGTGATAATATGAGTGAAAGAGATATGATGTACGGTGGCTTCTATCAAAATATGCCAGGTAATATTTCCTATGGTAATTTTGGATATCAAGGAATGCCAGGTTCCCTTATGCCAATGCCAGGTATGATAGGAAATCAATATGCTATGCCAGAAGGTAACAATAATAATATTATTGCTAGAATTAATAGCCTCGAGAGCCGAGTAAAACTACTAGAACAAATAGTAAATAAAAATACCTCCTACGATGATAATTCTCTTTATATGTTATAATATAAGGGCCACTACTTAATAATAGTGGTCTTATTAAGTGAATTATACACTTCTACCTTACCTTTTTTATTTGTACTTCTAAGATTATTTTCAGTAATTTTTTTATATACAATGCGTGCTACGCCACTTCTTCCATCTAATAAAACAGCACCCTTAAAATATTTATTTATAAGATCACTTATAATAGGATAATGTGTACATCCTAAGACAATAGCGTCTATATTCTTATCTTTATATTCCAAATAAATACTCTTTATAATCTCTTCTTCTAAAATAGTATTATTAGTCTCTATAGCATGAGCTAGACCACTAGAAGGAGATAAATATATATTTTCATCCTCTTTCTTACTCTTCTCTATTAAAACATGAGTTCTCTCACTATTTATAGTAAGAGGAGTCGCAAGCAAAAGTATATTCTTATAATTTTTATCACAAGCTACTTTAATAGCCGGTTCAGTACCTATAAATATTATATCCTTATATTTCTCTCTTAAATAACTTATACACTTTGTCGTAGCGGTATTACAAGCTATAACTATTATCCTGCAATTGTGTTTTATTAAATGTTCTACTATTTCAGTAGTTATTTTATATAACTCTACAGTACTTCTATCACCATAAGGATTATTAAGTGAATCAGCATAATAATAATATTCTTCATTTGGTAACACTTCTCTTATTGCTTCTAAAACAGTTAATCCACCTATTCCAGAATCAAATATTCCTATCTTCATATTTTCCATAATACCCTCTTTTCTTTCAAATTATTTATACTAAATATAAGATTATACACCTTCCAAATTTTCAAAGGTTGTAAATTCACAATCTTAAAATCATCATTATTTAATTTTTTCCATAAACCTAAATAAACAATAATATCTTTATTATCCATAGTTATTACTTTAATTTTCTCTATAAATATTTTATCACATTTTAGAGTATATTAAAACTCGAACTAATAAAAAATAAAAGTTCGAGTATCAATCAATTTGGTGCGGGTGAAGGGACTTGAACCCCCACGGATAAACCACTAGATCCTAAGTCTAGCGCGTCTGCCAATTTCGCCACACCCGCACATTATGGTGGACCCTGCAGGACTCGAACCTGCGACCGCCCGGTTATGAGCCGGATGCTCTAACCAACTGAGCTAAGGGTCCATCATAATTAGTATTTTTTTCCTTTAAACAGGAACAAACTAAGTATATCATTTTTACACATCTCTGTCAATAAAATAATTTTATTTTTTATCTTATTTAGATATTTTTTACTATTTTATGCTCTATATGAATAAAATTTACTATGAATAATACAAATTTTGAAGATAAATCTCTCACTACTCTAGCTTTTGTTATTGGATTAGCTCTTATTGATAATCTTTCTAGTACAGAACAAAATGCTGTAGGTAACTGGATTATGTTAATCGCTCAAACTCTATGTACTAATGGTAGCTACACTTTTAACAAAGAATGGAAGCATCACATTGGAACTGATAATGGTATTACCAAAGATACTCTTAGAAAAACAAGTGATATTATTAATAGAGAAATAAATAAATTATGAAATAACTTGTAAGATATATCACTTACAAGTTATTATTATTTATTCAAAAAATTTAATATATCTTTATATATTGTATCCCTCTCTTCTTCATTTAATATTTCATGTTTTAAACCTTTATATAATTTACTCGTTACATCTTTATATCCCAATTCTTTTAAGAAATCTACTAATTCTAAAAACTTATTCTCACTTTGAATAACCGGATCATCACTTCCCGCTATTAAAAAGATTGGAAGAGATTCATTTTGCATTTTATAGCCATCTTTTTGAAAAGCATTATCCATTAATTTATATAAATTAATAAAACCATTACTTGTAAAGATAAAACCACATAATTCATCTTCATTATAATTATTTACATTATCTATACTTTTAGATAACCAACTATTATCTATACTTTTATCTTTATTATAACTACCAAAAGTTAACTTATTTAATAACTTATTAGGTTTATTATCTTTATTTATATACTTACTTATTTGTGATAGTTTTATAGCAAATTTAGTTAATTCATTTTTAGTAGGAGGTCCACATAATACTAATTTTTCTATTTCGTTATCATATTTTTGAATATAACCTCTAGCTACTAAAGTTCCCATACTATGACTAAATAGATATATTTTTTTATCTTTATATTTCCTCTTTATATACTTTGTTACATCATATAAATCATCTATTATATAATTTATATCTTCAGTATAAAAATATCCTAAATCTTCCATTTTCTTAACACTATTACCATGACCTCGATGATCATGAATTACCACAGCATAGCCATTATCTTTTAAGTATTCCATGAAATCATAATATCTCTCTTTATGTTCACTCATTCCATGAGATATTTGTACTACACCTTTTATTTCACCTTTTGGCTCCTTGTATATTAATTCTAATTCTAAATTATCACTACTTGATTTTATTTTTTCTATCTTCACTTTATCAACTCCTAAAATAATTGTATCACAAAGTAAAGGAAAACTCCATCTTTTGATGAAGTTATTCTTGCATTGTAAGCACAATGCAAACGTTTAGTGTTATATCCTCTTAAGTTATTATTTTTGTTCAAGGTCGCAATTTGCGACCTTGAAGATAATTCTTCCATTTATTTCTTTGTCAATTGAAAACATAACTTGTTTTCATCTAACTTCATATATCATATCTTCTATCATCAAATTTTCTTTTTATATTATTTGTCATAAATTATATAATCCTCTCAAATATAATATTTATTTGGAGACTTAACTTAGGCTCCAAATAACACTAACAAGACTAACAAAGTTAGGCTTGTAGTGAAAAAAGAACTTAAATAAATAACTATCTAAGTTCTTATAACAATTATATATTCTCTTTTAATTTAGCTTGTGCCACCGTCAGGTTAGATGGGATTTCTTATTGAAAGCAATACAATTAAACTAATTTTTAATTTAACTTAAAACCAATATTTATTCATTTTTTCTAGAAATTCATATGTAATAGGAAATCCTGTATATTCTCCAATTACTGAATCAATTCCGCAATATGGACATAAGGCTGTTTTATCATATCTATCTTCTACCCAATCTTTTATTTCTTTTGGATTAAATATTTTTAAGCAATAAAAACACCCACATTTTTGATCCTTTAATAATTTTTCCTTATGATTAGCACAATATTTATGTGCCACTATAATATCATTTTCCATAAGCCATCCTCTTCATATAATATTATATAAATATATAAATCATTCACATTCATTAACAATAACATTGTACAATATATTTTTTAATTTATTATTTTTGACCCTCAGACTTGATTGCGGCTTGTGCCACCGTCTTTATAGGGGATAGATTTCTACTACCAACTTTCAATAGTATATACCGCAATCAATAAAGGTA
>CAKPSW010000019.1 GCA_934183705.1 uncultured Bacilli bacterium
TCACCCGTAAATTACAGGTTACAATCCTCTAATTAGAAACAATTTATAAACTGTCCAACTTTTGGGGTTCAGTTCAAACTATATCTTTTTTTATTTATCAAGTAAAAAAAGAACATTAATCTTTATATACAATTAATTGTCCTTCTTCTAAATAAATATTATTATTTTCTCTAAGTAATTTAATAACATCAGCATTAAGTGTTCTACTAACAGAATTTAAAGAATCATTCTTCTTAGTAAAATAATACTTAACATCACGTTTAGGAACTAAAATAGAATTACCAGGATAAATATAATCATTAACATTAAGACCATTAAGTAAAGCAAGTAAATTATAATCTGTATTATATCTTCTAGCTATATCATACAAATTATCTCCTTTTTCTATTACATATACATCAAAATATTCTCTAGTAGTAGGTACAACTATATTACTACCAACACCAAAACTACTATTAGGATTAAGTTCTCTAAGAACACTTGCTGTAGTACCAAATTTATTTGCTAAAGATGAAATACTATCTCCTGCTTTAATCATATAAATATCATACATAAAAATATACCTCCATAATACTATATGATATATCTACCTATTTGTTAACAATCTCACCCTTAGGACATCTATTTCCCCAAGCATCAATAATTTTATTATCACGAAAAACCTTAATAATCTCACAATTATTAGCACATCCCTTACAACTAATGCCACGTGTCTCATATACTATATCTTCTATATCAAAAGAAAATTCAATATCCCCATCTTTTTTAGATATAATAGCAGCCCCTAAAGCACCCATCAAATGCGAATTATCATTAACAATAATATCACAACCAGTTACATCCTTAAAAGCTTTAATAACTCCAACATTTTTAGATACTCCTCCCTGAAATACAATAGGAGGTTTTATTTTTTTACCTTTACCAACATTATTAAGATAATTATTAACAATAGCATAACAAAGTCCTGCTATAATATCTTCTTTACTATGTCCTATTTGCGATTTATGAACTAAATCAGACTCAGCAAAAACAGTACATCTAGCAGCAATTTTAGTAGGATTCTTACTACTAAGAGCAATCTTGCCAAACTCTTCTATCGGAACACCAAGTCTCTTAGCTTGACTAGATAAAAAAGAACCCGTTCCCGCAGCACATAAAGTATTCATTGCATAATCACATACAATACCATTATCTAATAAAATAATCTTAGAATCTTGACCGCCTATCTCAAATATAGTACGAACATCTTTATATATACTAGTAGTACCAACAGCATGAGCTGTAATTTCATTCTTAATAGCATTAGCCCCAAGTAAAGTACCAATAAGTCTTCTTGCAGAACCAGTAGTACCTACACCAACAACTTTATATATATTACTATCAACTTTACTTTTAAGTTCCAAAATAACCTTTTTACTAGCTTCTATAGGATTACCTTCAGTATATAAATAACTACTAGCAATAATATTATTATCACTATCAATAACAACCCCTTTAGTAGATATACTACCAATATCAATTCCTAAATATGCTTTTTCCATATCTTCTACGTCACCTCATTTTAATTATATGAAATATAATAAAAAAAAGATGTCGAACTTTATCTACTGACGTCTTTTTTTAAACATTTATATTTAACACCACAAGCATCAAACAATCTTTTAGAAGCAATAACACCATTAGTATTAGCATACTTATCTTCTAAATAATACACCTCTTTAATACCAACCTGAATAATTTCCTTAGCACATTCATTACATGGAAATAAATCAACATATATTTTAGCACCATCTAAATCCCTATTACTACCACGATAATTAAGTATAGCATTTCTCTCAGCATGAACAACATAAAGATACTTAGTATCAAGTTCATCACCTTCCCTATCCCAAGGAAAATACTTATCATCATATCCATTAGGAGTACCATTATAGCCAACTGATAATATTCTATTATCTGTACTAACAATACATGCCCCAACCTGAGTATTAGGATCTTTACTTCTCTTCGCCGCTAACTGAGCTACTCCAATAAAAAATTCATCCCAAGTCAAATAATCACACCTTTGTTTATTAATCTCTTTCATTACATACCTCCACTATTCACTTATTGATTTCTTCAAGAAGTGATTTCATTTCTTTTAATTTCTTTTCTAATATTTTTTTATCAATTAATTTTAATCTATATTCAGAAATCATTGTTTGCGACATGCTTTTACCAAGTGAATATTCAACTACATCTTTATCCTTCGAACTACATAGAATAACACCAACACTAGGATTTTCATAAGTTTTCTTTACATCTCTATCTAACGCTTCTAAATATAAATTCATTTTCCCTAAATATTCCGCTTTAAATTCTCCCAATTTCAATTCAAATGCTACCAAACATGACAATTCACGATTATAAAATAATAAATCAATAAAGAAATCATGATTGCCAACTTGTACTTTATATTCATCACCTATATAAGTAAAATCTTTTCCTATCTCCAGAATAAAATCTTTTAAATTTCTAATTATAGACTTTTTTAAATCCATTTCATTATACTCATTAGGTAAATCCAAAAATTCTAAACTATATGTATCCAATAACCTAGTATTAGGATAATCATCTTCATCTATTGTTTTATTAATCGTTGGTAATTGCCTACCTTCTGACAACATAAATCTCTCATAATAAGCAGATGTAATTTGGCGATCCAATTCCCTTTTGGAATAATTATTTTTGATCGCCAATTTCAAATAAAAATGTCTTTCTTCTTTTGTTTTTGTCCCACTTAAAATAAGCAAATTGTTAGTCCACGATAATTGCGTCACCAGTGGTGTCGCAATCTCATCATCTTTATACGTGCTATAAAATTGTATCATTCGTTCAAGATTTCTTTTTGTAAATCCTCTTAATTGTGGATAATTATTTTGCATAAATTCAGCAGCTTTTTTAACAATCTTATCACCATATTCACTATTTACTTTTAAGTCATATAAAAACTTTCCAATATCCAAATAGAGTAAAACCATTTCCTCATTAACTTTTTTATACGCATTAACTCTTCGTATTTCAATCATATTGACAATTTGATTAAAGTCAATATCTATCACAATATCACCTCCACAACATCATATTTACAAATCAATTATATCATTTTATAAATAGTTTTACCAGTACTTACATTTATTTTACATCTTTTAAATCTTTATATAGATTAATTAATAAAATATTGATATAATATAAGAGGATGTGATAAAATGAAAAATAAAATAATAAACAAAATACTAATGATACTAAAAAGTATAACTATAATATTACTATTATTATTATCTTCATCAATATTATTTAGTATCCTAGGAATTAACCCTAATAATATAAGTGATAAAACATATACACTATACTTAGTAATTTCAGAATTATTATTAATGATAATACTATTTATAATATACAGAAGAACAATAATAGAAGATTTCAAAAAATTCAAAAAAGACATAAACGGCAATTTAGAATTAGCATTCAGATATTGGACTATTGGTTTTTCCATTATGTTAATAAGTAATTTATTTATTAGTTTAATACTAGGTAAAACCATTTCAGGAAACGAAGAAATTGTAAGAAACTATATAGATTCATCTCCCTTACTAATGGCTATAAGTACTGTTATATTTGCCCCAATAAATGAAGAATTAACATTCCGAAAAAGCCTTCGTGATGCCTTAAAAAACAAATGGGTATATGCATTAACAAGTGGTATTATCTTTGGAGGATTACACGTAATATCATATATAAACACACCATTAGATCTAATATATCTACTACCATATTCTTCTTTAGGCATATCATTCGCCCTATTATATTACAAAACAAATAATATATTTAGTTCAATATCAATGCATACTATGCATAACCTATTATCAATAATAATATACCTATTAGGAGCATCACTAATATGAAAAAATTCATAAGATTCCTCTTTATACTACTCTTAATAATATTATTATTACTAATTTACTGTAGATATGAAGGCACAAGAGGATTAATAACAAAAGAATACAAAATAGAAACAAACTCTATACCATCATCATTCGATGGTCTAAAAGTACTACATTTCAGTGACTTACATTACCTAAGAGTAGTAGATGATAATATGCTAAAAAAAGTAGTAGAAGAAATAAACCTAATAAACCCAGATATAGTAATATTTACTGGAGATTTAATAGATAAAGACTTTAACATCAATGATAAACAAAAACAACAGTTAATAACCCTTCTAAAAAGTATAAATAGTAAATACGGTAAATACAGCATTATTGGTAATCACGATTACATTAAAGATAAAGAAGAAATGGAAACAATATATAATGAAAGCAACTTCATATTACTTCAAAATACTTACGATATAATTTATAACAGTGAAAATGAAAAAATATTTCTAGGAGGATTAGATACTTATAGTTACGATAAAGCCGATATAGACAAAGTAATGGATTACTTTGAAAATAATGATAATATAGATTATAAAATAATATTAGTCCATGAACCAGACTATATAGATACCATAACAAGTAAATATGACATAGACTTAGTTCTAGCAGGACATTCTCATAATGGACAAATAAATATACCATTTGTAAAAAATTTCATCTTACCATATGGTAGCAAAAAATACTACGAAAACTATTATAATGTAGATAATACACCACTATATATTTCTAGTGGTATAGGAGAGTCAAGAATAAATCTAAGATTCTTAAATAAACCATCTATAAACTTTTATAGAATAAACAAAATATAGGAGCCAAAACTCCTATATTTTTTTATTACTATTATAATATTTTACCCTCTCATAAAAACTCAAATTATTAACATAAAAAGACACTATTAAAGTGTCAATATATAACTATTTAAATAAACTCTTATAAATATCCTCATAATCTTCCACTAAAATAATATTAAGTTTATCTTTAACTTCATTAGGAAGTGTAGATAAAGATGGTGAAGAATCAAGAGGTAAATAAACAGTCTCAATACCATTAGTAACAGCTGAAATAAGTTTTTCCTTAAGTCCACCTACCGGAAGTACTCTACCCCTTAAAGTAATTTCCCCCGTCATAGAAACCTTATTACTAACAATCTTATTCTTAAGCAAACTAAGTATAGCAGTTACAATAGTAATACCAGCAGAAGGTCCATCCTTAGGAATACCACCCTCTTCTAAGTGAAAATGAAAATCAACTTCCTCAAAAATCTTATAATCAATCTTAAATTTAGCACTATTAGCCTTAATATAACTAAGAGCTATATAAACACTCTCCTTAATAACTTCACCCAAAGTACCAGTAAGAGTAATATTACCATGACCAGGATACAAAGTACAAGTAACCTTAAGAATAGTACCACCATAAGGAGTATAAGCAAGTCCATTAACAATACCAGTCTTATTATTCTCGTCATTAAAAGAATTATTATACTTATAAGGTCCCAAATAAGCTTCAATATCAAAAGTATCAACTATAACCTTAGTATTCTTATCCTTAGCAATAATAACCTTTCTAATAACAGCATCAATCTGTCTATATAAATCTCTTGCTCCCGCTTCTTTAGTATAAGAAGTAATAATCTTCTCAATAGCAGAATCAGTAAATTTAATATTCTTAACTTTATAATCATTAAGTAAATTAGGAATCAAATAAAACTTAGCAATATTAATCTTTTCATAAATAGTATAACTAGATAATTCAATAATTTCTAATCTATCAAGTAAAGGAGAAGGTATAGCACTAACATTATTAGCGGTAAGAATAAAAAGTACCTTAGATAAATCAAATTCCTCTTCAATATAATTATCACAAAATCTACTATTCTGTTCCTTATCTAGTATTTCAAGCAATGCACTTGCAGGATCTCCTTTGTAATCCTTAGTAAGCTTATCAACCTCATCAATCAAAAACAAAGGATTACTACTCTTAGACTTTTTCATTTGCTGAATAATCTTACCAGGACTAGCCCCTATATACGTTCTTCTATGACCAAGTATTTCAGCCTCATCATTAATTCCTCCTAAAGATACCTTAACAAAATCCTTATTAAGAGCTTTAGCAATAGAACTAGCAAGAGAAGTCTTACCAACTCCCGGAGGACCAACTAAACAAAGAATAGGACTACTAGAAGTATTTGTCTTCTTCTTAACTGCAATATACTCAACAATTCTCTTTTTAACAGAATCAAGGCCAAAATGCGTAGCATCAAGAACATCTATAATCTTTTTGATGTCCGTATTATCTTTAGATTCCTTATTCCAAGGTAAAGCAAGTAACCAATCAATATAAGTTCTAATCGTAGTAACTTCAGGAGAAGCACTACTAGTAAGAGAATACCTCTCAATCTCTTCATTAAGCCTTTTAACAATATTATCCGGAAGAGATAAACCACTCATCTTAATCCTAATTTTATTAATATCCTCTTCTTTCAAATCAACTTCCCCAAGTTCTTCTTTAATAAGTCTAATCTTCTCTTTAAGTATATACTCCTTTTGTTCTTCTTCCATACGAACTTTAAGACTATCCTCAATCTGATTTTCCAAAAGAAGTGTTTGTGTTTCCTTAGATATCTCTTCAATAATAGTTCTAACTCTAAATATAGGATTTGTAATGCTTACATACTTAACTAAATCATTATACTCTAAAGGAAGTTCACTAACAATAATATCTGCTAATTTATCAATATTTTTAACATCATTAATACGTCCCAAAACAGTATTAGACATATAAGGAGATACATCAATATACTCATCAAGTTTTCTATATAATATTCTTCGAAGAGCCAAAGCTTCCATTTCATTATAATCATATCCACAACTATCACTAACAAAAGCCGTTAAATGACCATTAAGATTAACATATCTAGAGACAGAAACCCTACTAACACCAGTAAGTACAACTCTAGTAATACCATTAGGAAGTGCCAAAGAAGATTTAATTTTACTCAAAACGCAAATAGAAGGAAGTTCATTAATATCAGGTTCCTCTTCAAGAGGGTCTAAAAGATTAACAAGTAAAACATGGCCATCATATTTCTTCTCCGCTAAAGATAAAACTTCTTTATCATTATCATTAGTAAATTCAAGTCTAATCTCATTGTAAGGTAATAAGACCACTTCTCGCAAATATAATATAGGTAAATTTGTCTCAACCATACCAAATACCTCCATATATAATAAAAATGCATCTCTATTTAATTCATAAACAAATAAAGATACATCACTTCCTTTTCTTGATTAAATATAATAACATAAATAAAAAATATATCAAGAGTTTTTGACATATTTTTTACATTTTATTCATAATTAATTTTATTCATGAAAATCCATTTTATAAATAATATATTTATCATCTTTTTTATTAATAACTATTTTTCCTATTTTATATTCAAAATCATAATTACCACATACAGATAAGTTATCAACAGTACACTGATTACCTTCTTTTTGTTCTGTCTTATGAGTAATATACTCATATGCAATATTAGCATCTATTCTACTATCAGTTATATTAACTATCTCTAAGTTATAATTACCAGTATATAACGTTTTATAACCCTTAACAGAATAACCCCTACAATAAAGATTACCATCTATAACATAATAATTATCATACATTTTAGGATTATTATAATCAGATAATTTTAAATCAGACGAAATAAGACTACCATCCATAAACTCAAGTAAATAATTTTTAAGTTCATCTAAATTTTTAAATTCACTTTGATAATATTCTCCTTCAAAACTACCATTACCTTCATTAAACTTTACCTTCTTCTCTATAGTAGTTTTACCACAGTAAGGCATAAGTCTAGTTTTATCATAGTAGTCATTAGCCTTATTAATTACCTCTATAACTCTATTATAAGTATTATCATTAGTATTAACTTTCTTTATATATGTAGAACAAACATATCCCGTATAATTATTATCACGCTTCGTATAAGTTACTTTATACCATTTATCACAATTATCCGTTTTATCTAATTCTTCTAGAATAGTTATTTTTTGATAACATGAAAGACCATCAATAATGTCCCCAGTAGTAGAATTTCTAACATTAAGAAGTGAAGTATTATCATCACATGATACATAACCTATATCCTCTTCTTTTTTATTTTCTTCATCTTTATCTTCCAAATTAGAAGTAGGTTTATCATTTTCTATATTATTATTCTTTTTATTAATCATTAAATAAACAATAAGAGAAATAATAATAACTACCACTAAACCAAGTCCTACATACAAAAATATCTTCTTTTTATCATTACCCCTATGATTAAAATTCTTATTAATAATATCACCATCCTTTTCAAAATAATCATCTTTAAAACTATCCTCTATCTGTCTCTCTATATCATTCATAAAAGCCTCCTACTAAATATAATATATCACAATAATCAAAAAAAGAATAGAATTTTATAATATTTAAAAACAAAAAGATACCAAAGGTACCTTAAGAGTACTGACGTACATATTCAAGTCTAAGTTTATCCGCCACAGTAACAATAAATTCACTATTAGTAGGTTTAGCCTTATCAATATCTACACTATGACCAAAAACCTCTTCCATAAAATCCCAATTTCCTCTATTCCAAGAAACCTCAATAGCATGTCTAATAGCTCTTTCAACTCTAGATACAGTAGTATCAAATCTAGTGGCAAGTTCAGGATATAACTCTTTAGTAATACCACCAACTATTGAAGGATTATTATATACCATAGATATAGCTTCTCTAATATACTGATATCCCTTTATATGTGAAGGCATACCAAGTTCATGAAGCATTTTACTAATAGATATTTGAATATTATTACTAAGAATATTAATACTCTTCTTACTAGATACCACAAAAGTATCCAAAATCTTATCTTCCAAATCAGGTAAATCAAAAGGTTTAAGAATATAATAATTAACCCCATATTCACTAACTCTTCTAATCGTATCTGGAGCATTATACGAAGTAGCCACTATAATATTTTTATTAATATTATTATCTTTAAGTTCCTTTAAAACACCAATACCATCCTTACGAGGCATAATAAGATCAAGTATAATAAGATCATATTCAAGCTTACCTTCCTTAATAATTTTAAGACCCTCTTCTCCATCATGAGCTCTACCTACAATCTCAATTTTAGGATTACCATCAAAATAATCATTAACCATTTCTATTAAATTAACATTATCGTCAATCATTAAAACTCTAATTTTTTCCATTTTCCTCTTCCTTCTTTCTTACTACACCATTATATAATTATAAAACTACAAATCATGTCGAATACTGTCATATTAGAACTAAAAATAGAGAAATATTAAATACTTCTCTATTCCAAACTATTAATTATTCTAATTACTTCAGTACTATTAGAAGAAATATCTCCAATCAAAGCACCATCTACATCACAGCTAGATATAATTTCCCGAATATTACTACTATCAACAGAACCACCATATATCAAAGTAGCTCTCTTCCCATATTTGTCCATTAAATACTTTCTTATAAATTTAGTAACCTCACTAATTTTATCAGTATTAGGAAGAATACCAGTTCCCACCGCATAAACAGGTTCATAAGCAAATATAATAAACTCAATATTCATAACACCCTTAAGATAACCATCAAGTAAAGATGGAATCACATTCCTATAATCATCTGTAGCATCCTCCCCAAAACATAAAATAGGAACAATATTAGCATCTAACGCTGCAATTAATTTTTCATTAACAATATTCACGTTTTCATTAAATTCTCTTACCCTATCATAATGACCTATCAAAGAATATAAAACACCAAGACTCTTAAGCTGATCAGTACTAACCTCCCCAGTATGTTTGTTATCTAAAGCAAAATGTAAGTTCTGTGCCCCAATAGGATACAAAGAATTATTCACGAAAGCCTCCAAATAAATATTAGAAGGACAAATAATAATATCATTGTCCGTATCAATATTATTAACCCTCTCAATATAGCTATATAAATCATCATATAAAAGACTCATCTTATGATTAAACACAATAAGTTTGCCCATTAGTTCATTCCTCCCTCAAAATATAACTATTTATAAAGGCATAAACAATTATACCTAAATAATTATAACATAAAAATAATAAAATATTAAATAAAACAATTAAAAGATAAATTAATATAACATTTACTACTAGTTAACATCGCTAATCGCATCAATACCCACAAGACTACCATTTTCCATATACTTCAAAGTAGCCCCACCACCAGTAGAAATATGATAAAAACTATCTCCATATCCAAGTTTATTAACTATAGAAGCACTATCACCACCACCAATAAGTGTTTTAATCTTATTCTTATCTAAACACTTAAGAACTTTAAGAGTACCAGTAGCAAATCTCTCATCCTCACAAATACCCATAGGACCATTCATTATAACCCTCTTTGCATCACACATTTCTTTGCAAAACATCTTGATTGTTAAGGGACCAATATCACATCCAATATCACTATGGGCAAAATCATCTATATTTTTATCTTCTAAAGAAGCAGTAATAAAATCAACAGGTAACACAATTTTCGTCTTATATTTATCTAAAATATCACTTATCATATCAATCTTATCATAACTAACAATACTCTTCCCTGTATTATATCCCAAGGCCTTAAGAAAAGTAAAAGCCATCGCTCCACCAATTAAAAGCTTATCGCAAGAGGAAATTAATTTCTCTATCAAAACAATCTTATCATCAACTTTTCCCCCTCCCATAATAACTACAAAAGGGTGCGTATTACTATAAAGAATACCATTTAGTTTCTTAATTTCTCTTTCCACCAAAAAACCAATACCACTAGGTAAATACTTAGGAATACCAGTAACTGAAGCATGATTACGATGTAAGCTACCATAAGCATCATTAATAAAAATATCACCAAGACTAGCCCAATACTTAGAAAGTTTAACATCACAAAGAGATTCCTTATTACCACAAATATCTTCAAATCTAGTATTCTCTATTAAAAGTACTTCTCCCTCTTTAAGATTAAGAGCCATATCTCGTGTTTCATCTCCACTAGTTTCAAAAGAAAATTTAACCTCACACTTTAAATAATTAGAAAGAGCAAAACAAACCGGATATAAACTATTACCTCTTTTATCATCTAAAGTTTTAACTCTACCAAGATGAGATAGCAATATAACCTTAGCTCTATGATTAATAGCATACTTAATAGTTCTAACACTAGCTCTTATTCTAGTATCATCAAGAATAACCCCATCTTTCATAGGAACATTCAAATCACACCTAATAATAACCCTCTTACCCTCTAAATCAAAATCTTTAATAGTCTTTTTCATAACATTACCTCTATTTCATTTTACCATAAAAACAAAAGAAAAAAAAGAAAAAACTATTTTCTTTTCACTCTAGAAATATTAACCCCATCATCATATAAGGAAGATAAAATCATATCACGCTTATTAATAATAGGATACATTGTCAAAATATCAAGAGAATTAGGTAAAGTAACAACCCTCAAATAATTCCTACCATCTATCCCAATATTAGGATAATAAATAGAATAAATATCATTAAATATAGATTTATTAATTCTATTATCCAAAGTAAGACTACTCTTAATATCATTAAAAAGCTTATGCACATCAACATCAGGATTAAATAAAGACGTATTCTCCCCATCAACATGTCTATCCATTATATGATCAATAGCAACATATTCATCATAATCAAGAAGTTGTAAAGCTGTATATCCATAACTAGTATTTTTATAATCAATATTAAAAAACACATTAAAATTAATACCTAAATACAATAATATAGATAAAGTAGTTTTAATATTCTTATTATCAGAAATAAGTTTAATCAAATCATCAAACTCATGATTATTAAATAAAACTATTGAAAGAAAAGTCCTAGCACAAGATAAAGAATCACCATCATTTTTAACAAGATCATTAAGAATCATCTTAGCCTTATCTATATTTCCACTTTCAGCTTCTAATCTACTAATTTCCATCTTAGTATAATAGTCATCACATTTAATTGATAATATCTTATTAAAATATTTATAAGCCATATTCTTATCACCATAAAAAGACTCTATTCTACCAAGTTCAAGTAAAGCACAACACTTATCATTAACATAACTACTAGTTAAAAGTTCATTAAAATATTCTTTTGCCTTCGGAATATTACCATTACAAACTTCTAAAATACCAAGTTCCAAAAGAGCATAATTTCTATTCTTAGTATCAAGAAGTTCACAAAGTAACTCTCTTCCCAAAGAAACATCACCTTTTTTAACAAGCATTCTAGCATACTCAAATTTAATTATAGAATTACTAGGATTTCCCATATATAAAGCCCTAACCATATCAATATTATCACTAGATATAGCGTCTCTTAAAAGACGACCAATATAACCTTTCAAAAGAATCCCCCCAAACTGCCAAATATTCTACCACAAAAATCCAAATTTAGCAAATATTTTAACAAAAGAGGAGTAATATATAAAGAGGGATAATATGAAAAATATAATAGAATATTACTATGACATAAAAATAGATAAACTATCACAAGAAGAAGAAAACTATTCATTAATATCAAACAATAACAATTATATCTTAAAACCATATGAATATGACCAAAATAGAATTAACGAACAATATAAATTAAATATAAATATAAATAATCAAATAATAATCGATAATATTATTCCAAATAAATACAATAACCCAATAACAAACATAAATAACCAAAACTATATTCTAATCAAAAAACAAAATAAAATAACCCCATCTCTTAGAAATATAGCATATTTCGAAAGAATAAACCTGCCCAATATATATAATAGTCTAGAAAGAAACAATTGGGAAATATTATGGAGTAACATGATAGACTACTATGAAACTCAAATAGGAGAAAACTCAAAAAAATATCCCAAAATAAGAGAAACATTTGACTATTACATAGGCCTTACAGAAAATGCCATATCATATATTGTAAATACCAAAAACACTAGAGAAAAAGAAGTATCAGACCAAAAAGTATTATCTCATAACACAATTCTATTACCACTAGAAGATCCCGAAAACATAGTGTTAGATCATAAAGCCCGAGACGTAGCAGAATATATCAAAGAATCATTTTATAGCAATAATCAAAATATATATTTAGAACTAGAAGAATACTTCAGATACAATTACTATTCACAATATGGCATGCAAATCCTTATCGGAAGAATACTCTATCCAAGTCACTACTTTAATATATATGATAAAATAATAAGTGGCAAAGCAAAAGAAGAAGAACTAAGTAAAATAATAAGTCAAAATAAAAAGTATGAAATATACATATTTAGTATATATTCATACTTAAGAAAATACTATGACATGCCCTTCCCCGAATGGCTTAGTCCTCATTAATAACCTTAATAACTTCTGGAATTTCATTAATAAGAGCACTACCAATACCATCTTCAAGTGTTGAATCCACAAGAGGACATTCTCTGCAAGCACCAATTAAAGTAACATACACAACACCATTTTCAAAACGATTAAATTTAACCGAACCACCATCATTTTCTAAATAAGGTCTAATTTTATCTAGCACTTCATTAATTCTTTTAACGATCATTTCATTTTTCATTTTCTAATCACCTATAGACATTATATATTTTTTTTACGAAAAGTACAACAAAATATACTAAAAAAAGAAAAAAAGTGGTATAATAACACCAGTGAGGAAAAAATATGGAAAAAATAAAAAAAAATGACATCATCAAAGTAACTGTAACAGGTGTCCAAAAATATGGAGCATTTGCCCAATCAGAAGACTATGATGGGCTTATCCATATTTCAGAAATATCTTATGGTTATGTAAAAAGTGTTAATGATTATTTAAAAGTAGGAGATAAAATATATGCCGAAGTGGTTGATGTTGACAATAATGATAATCACTTAAAACTTAGTATAAAAGACATTGACTACAAAAAAGATGGTCAAAAACTAAAAAGAATGGCCGAAACAAAAAGTGGTTTCAAACCATTAAAAGAAAATTTAGAAGTATGGATAAATGAAAAAATAAAAGAAATAACTGACAAGATGTAAAAAAAGAAAAAATATTATCAAATCTCTTGACAAACTATACAAATAAATGGTATATTATTGAATGTCCAGAGATAATATGGGCGATTAGCTCAGTTGGTTAGAGCACTTGCCTTACAAGCAAGGGGTCATAGGTTCGAGTCCTATATCGCCC
>CAKPSW010000020.1 GCA_934183705.1 uncultured Bacilli bacterium
CTACTATTTTAGATACAAATGGTAATGATGTAACGGATAATTATGATATTACATATAAGGGAGCTACTTTAACTATTGTTGCTTAGATATAGTTATTCCTTTGACAGTTAGAAACACAAAAAGTATAGAGATATGTTTTAGTGGTGGGGAAAACATCAAATTTTTTGGTGTTTTTTTCTTAAAGAGTAATTATTTTGTTTACTTATTTCATAATATATGTTAATATATATATGGCTTTTCAAAAAATATACACAAATATTGATTTAATTATTCTAGTGCCTTATGGTGAATATTAAAGATGAGATATTTGGAAGCAAAACGAAAGGAGAAATGATAATTATGACAGTAGTATCTATGAGCTATTTGTTAGAAGCTGGAGTTCACTTTGGTCATCAGACTAAAAGATGGAATCCTAAAATGAAAGAGTATATTTATAACTCTAGAGATGATATTTATATCATTGATTTACAAAAGACTGTTACTAAATTAGAGGAGGCTTATGAAGCACTTAATAAGATTGCTTCAGATGGTGGAAAAGTTCTTTATGTAGGAACTAAGAAACAAGCACAAGAAGTGTGTAAGGAAGAGGCTGAAAGAAGTAATATGTACTATATGACTGAAAGATGGTTAGGTGGTACTTTGACTAATTTCAAAACTATTAGAAGAAGAGTAAATCGTCTTGAAGAAATTGAAAAGATGGAAAAAGATGGTACTTTTGATAGATTACCTAAAAAAGAAGTTGTGGGACTTAAGAAGGAATATGAAAAGTTAAATAAGAATTTATGTGGTATTAGAGAGATGACTAAGTTACCAGAGGCTATTATTATTGTTGATTCTACTAAAGAATATAATGCAATACATGAAGCTAGAAAACTTGGTATACCTGTATTTGGTCTTATTGATACTAATTGTGATCCTGATGATGTTGATTATGTTCTTCCTGCTAATGATGATGCTGTAAGAAGTATTAAAGTTGTACTTGGTGCTTTGACTAATGCTATTATTGAAGCTAATGGTGGTACAATTGTTGATTATGTTGGAGAAGAAGATAAGAAGTCTTCTAAAGAAAAGTCTTTTGCTAAGAAAGAAAAAAAAGAAGTTAAAGAAACTAAGGAAGTTAAAGAAGTTAAAGAAGAAGCAACTGTAGAACCTGAAAAGCCTGAATTAGATTTAAATATTCTAACTGTTGCTGAACTTAGAGACCTTGCTAAAAAAAGAGAAGTTAAGGGTTACTCTAAGATGAAAAAAGAAGAATTAATTGAAAATTTAAAATAAGGAGGAATACTATGATTACTGCAAATATGGTTAAAGAGCTTAGAGAACAAACTGGTGCTGGTATGCTTGATTGTAAAAAGGCTCTTACTGAAACTAATGGTAATATGGAAGAGGCTATTACTTGGCTTAGAGAAAAGGGAATTAGTAAAGCTGCTAAAAAGCAAACTAGAATTGCTGCTGAAGGTCTTGCAAGTGCTAAGATAAGTGGCAATAACGCTGTTTTGGTAGAAGTTAATTCTGAAACTGATTTTGTTGCTAAAAATCCTGAATTTATCTCTTTAGTAGATGGTATTGCAAGTGTTATATTAGATAAGAAGCCTGCTAATATGGAAGAGGCTATGAAATTAGATATGAATGGTACTTCTATAGAAGAAGTTATTGTTAATAAAACTGCTACTATTGGTGAAAAGTTATCTTTTAGAAGATTTGAATTAGTGGAAAAAACTGATAATCAAGTATTTGGTACTTATTCACATATGGGAGGTAAGATTGTTACTTTAGCTCTTCTTGAAGGAGAAGATGGTGAAGTTGCAAAAGATATTGCAATGCAAATTGCCGCTATGAGACCTTTATATTTAGATAGAGAGTCAGTTTCGGAAGAGAGAATTCAAAAAGAAAGAGAAATTCTTACTGAACAAGCTGAAAATGAGGGACTTGATGCTAATAAATTACCTATGATTGTCAATGGTAGACTTAATAAATTCTTTGAAGAGGTTTGCTTAGTAGATCAGGGCTTTGTTAAGGAAAATAAGATGAAAGTTTCTAAGTATGTTGAAAGTAAAAATATGAAGATATTATCTTTTGTTAGATATGAAGTTGGTGAAGGGATGGAGAAGAAAGAAGAGAACTTTGCTGACGAAGTTGCTAAACAAATTAATGGATAATTTTTATGGGAAGATTTTTATTCTTCCTTTTTTTATGTAATATTATTTGTTTATAATAGGAAGATTTTTGGAAATTAGTAGAGGAATGTGGTGGTGATAAATAACTATATTACTTATTTTTATTGTTTTTTATAACTAAATTGTGCTATACGTGATTTGTTTAGAATGAATTAAATCTTTTTATGTATTTTTTCTTTTTTGCTTTATAGACAATTATGGCGTTTTGTGTTATTATTATTTATGTATAGTAGAAATGTAAATTATTTATATCATTGCCTAATTGTTGGTATAAAAGGAGGTAAATAAAAAAGTGAACTTTCGAGATAAAAAAATTAAAATTAGTCCATATTTAATTATTGCTATTTTATCTTTAGCTTTTTCTGTTTGTGGTATTAGCACTGCTTATGTAGCTGTTACTAATATTTCTGCTGGTGATTTTTTGATGAAGGCAAGTAAATGGGATGTACACTTTGAGAATTTATCTAATGTCTATATAGATGGTGATGTCAAAGAAATTAATAGACCTATTATTAATAATAATTCAACAAATATTAATTCATTTCGTGTTGATTTTTATGGTAATGGTAGTGCTACTTATTTATTTGATGTCGTTAATGATGGTACTTTTGATGCTTTCATTTCTTCTATTACAATATTTAAACCTATGTGCATAAGTGGTTCTTATGAGTATGACGAGAATTCTTTAATGGTATGTAAGGGATTTAGTTACAAACTTACTTATTTAGATGACACAGATGTTATGGTTTCGGATTTGTTACCAAAGAATAGTAAGAAGACACTAAAACTTATAATGCAATATGATAGTATGTATGTTCCTAGTAATGTTGTTAGAATATCGGATATTTCTGCATCTGTAATTTATTCGGAAAAAAATTTTAAAGAGGGAGAAAATTAAAATGAATGGTAAAGATAAAAGCTTTAAAGTTGCGGTTATTATAATTGTAGTAGTTCTTTCAATTATTGCTATTGGCATTGGGGGTGCAACTTTTACAAAAATTTTGACTATTACTGATATTACTACTAAAAAAATATCCAATTGGAAAGTTAAATTTACTGATTTAAGCAATCCTACACTTGTTGGAAGTGCTACTGTTATTACGACTCCTAGTATTAATACCAATGATACAACTATTAGTACTTATAACGTTAAGTTTACTAATCCAGGTGATTCAGTAACTTATACATTTAATGTTGTTAATACTGGTACGTATGATGCTGAATTAACTAGTGTTACTATTCCTGATAAACCTACTTGTATTGGTACTTCAGATACAGATGCTGTTGCTAAAGCTTGCAAGCATGTAACTTATATATTAGAATATGCTAATGCAAAAGATGATGGTTCTAAAGCTTTGATTAATGGTGATATATTAAAAGCTGGTGAATCTGTTTCAATGATTTTAAAATTATCTTATGAAGTTTATAATGCTGTAGAAAATTTACCTAGTTGTGATATTACACTTTCTGATTTGGGAATTTCACTTATTTATTCTCAAAAACAATAACTATTATTTCTTATGAAATTGAATTTGTAGGGCTGTATTTTTTACTTTCATAAGAAAAAAGTTTATGTTAAGAGTATTATAAAAAAATATGATAGGATAAGTAATATTTTGAATATATTTTAAAATGAAAATAAAAACATATGTTAATTTATAATTATTTGACTTTATTTTATATAAATTTAATAGAGGAGTGTGGAAGAATGAATGATATTATGAATATTATGAATAGTGTTTCTGTGGTAATGTCTGTGGCATTTTTAGTAATTATTGTGATTATGATTATTAGCAGTTATAAAATATTTAAGAAGGCTGGAAAAAAGGGATGGGCTTCTTTGATTCCTATTTATAATTTGATTGTTTCAATTGAAATAGCAGAATTGCCTATTTGGTATTTTATTTTGTGTTTTATACCGATTTTAAATATTTATGTTTTGTTTAAAGTTAATATTGAGACAGCACATAAATTTGGTAAATCTACTGGATTTGGTGTTCTTATGATTTTTCTAGGTTTTATTTGTTATCCTATATTAGCTTTTGGTAAATCACAATATAAAGGAGATAGTAATAATGCTATTGTTAATGAAACTGATGATGGTAATAATATTAATTTAAATGCTATTAATAGTGGAGTATTAAATTTTAATGATCCTAGTCAGTTTAATAATGGTAATTTTAAGCCTGCTCAGAATTTTAATAATGATATGAATAGTGGATCAATATTGAATGTGAGTCCTGTTGGAAGTGGAGTTATTAATAATATTAATGATGTTAGTACTGTTGTTAATAGTAATAGTAATGTTATTAATGATGTTTTACCTAGTGTTGCTCCAGTTGTACCTGATGATGTTAATAATATTAATTTAGTTAATACTAGTGTTAATAGTGGTAATAGTAATGTTATTAATGATGTTTTACCTAGTGTTGCTCCAGTTAGTAATAATGGTACTAATAATATTTCTTAGATTAAGTATGATAATATTTTGACTTGTATTTATTAATGGTTGTAATAATATAAAATGGAAGAATTATGTTCTTCTGTTTTTTTTTTATTAAAATGATTGCCTTATATTTATTGTAATTTATTAGTTTTTCTTGGAATAATCTATATTGGGGTGATACTCTTTGTTTAATAAAGGAATTCATAGGCGTATTAAAATTGTTTTACTTATTGTTGTATTGATTTTTATTGTAATAATAGGTAAAGTATTTTATATAGAGGTTATTGATTATAAAAAACTTAATGGTTTAGCTAGTGGGCTTTGGAGTAGAAATTTACCAATTGAAGCTGATAGAGGAAATATTTATACTGTTGATGGAGAAGCTATAGCTAGTAATCTTACTACTACTTCTTTAGTTTTTATTCCTAATCAAATTAAGAATAAGGATTTGGTTGCTGAAAAAATCAGTGAAATTCTTGATGTTCCTAAGAGTAAGATTGAAGAACATTTATATAAAAAGTCTATGATGGAAAGAGTTCATCCTGAAGGTAGAAGATTATCTTATGAAATAGCTGACAAAATAGAAAATTTACATTTTGATGGTGTTTATTTGCTTAAGGAATCTAAAAGATATTATCCGCATAATGAGATGTTGTCACATGTTTTGGGTTATGTTGGTATTGATAATCAGGGTCTTAGTGGATTAGAACTTGAGTATGATGATATTTTGACTGGTGAATATGGTTCTATTCAGTATTTTTCTGATGCTAAGGGTAATAATTTGGAAAGAAATTCGGTTTATGTTGAACCTGAGGATGGTCTTGATATTTATCTTACTATTGATTATGGTATTCAATCTTCTATTGAGAGAGAACTTGATAATGTTGTTTTGAAATATAATCCAGATGGTGCTTGGGCTATTGCTATGGACCCTAATACTGGAGAGATTTTAGGTATGAGTTCTAGACCTAATTTTAATCCTAATAGTTATAAAAATTATAATACTGAGACTATTAATAGAAATATGGCTATATGGGCTAGTTATGAGCCTGGTAGTACTTTTAAAATTCTTACTTTGAGTGCTGCAGTTAACGAAGGGAAAGTTGATTTGATTAAGGATACTTTTTATGATGGTGGTAGTGTAAATGTTGGTGGTGCTAGAATTAAGTGTTGGAAGCATGGTGGTCATGGTAGTCAAACTTTTCTTGAAGTTGTACAGAATTCTTGTAATCCGGGATTTGTTGAGCTTGGTAATAGGCTTGGTAAAGAAACTTTATTTGATTATATTAATAAGTTTGGTTATGGTAAGAAGACTGGTATTGATTTGAATGGTGAAGCCACTGGTATTTTGTTTTCTTTAGATAAAGTTGGACCTGTTGAACTTGCTACAACTGCTTTTGGACAGGGAGTTAGTGTTACTGCTTTACAGCAAGTAGTAGCGGTTTCCGCAGCAATTAATGGTGGAACTTTATATAAGCCATATATTGTTAAAAGAGTGGCTTATCATGAGAATGGTCAAATTATTAAAGAGGTTAAACCTACTGTTGTTAGAGATAATATTGTTACTAAAGATACTAGTGAAAAGGTTAGAATGACTTTAGAATCAGTTGTTTCTCTTGGAACTGGGCGTAATGCTTATATTGATGGTTATAGAGTTGGTGGTAAAACAGGTACTGCTCAAAAGGTTAATAATGGTATTTATATGCAAGGTAATTATATAGTATCTTTTATTGGTTTTTTACCTGCGAATGATCCTAGAGTTATTATATATTTGGCAATTGATAATCCTAAGGGTGTTACGCAATATGGTGGTACTGTTAGTGCTCCTATTGTTAAAAATATTATGGAAGATGCTATTACAAGTCTTAATATTGAAAAACAGGATGGTGGTACAGAAAAGAAATATCAATGGTACGATAAAAAGTATTATACTGTTCCAAATGTTGTTGGTAAAAGTAAAAAAGAGGCCACATCGATGCTTAAAAATTTTTCTGTTGAATATAGTGGTAGTGGGGATGTTGTTATTAATCAATCTCCTGATAGTAATAGTAGAATTGCTGAAGGAGAGAAGGTTAGGTTATATTTAGGCTAGTAATTTGAACTTTTGTTGCTTATATGTTATAATATAGGACGTTTTGGAGGAAATATGGATATTATTAATATGTCGAGTAAACAAATTGTTGGTAATATAGTATTAGATGAATATAATAGGTCTGGAAGTATAAAAATAGTTAATTATTTTAATAAAAAGATGGTTCTTAAAAGAATTGATTCTGATATGCATGATGTTGTTATTAAGAAAATTGAGTTTTTAAATTGTTATAAATATTTATTTCCTAGTAATTTTGTTATTCCAATATTTTTGGTATTACTTGATAATAAGGATTTATATATGGCTATGGATTATGTAAATGGTAATAATCTTGGTGATGTATTAAAAGATAAAAGTATTAATATTTGTGATAAAAAGAAGTATTTATCTTACATAGGTAATGTATTAGAAGAAATGAAATGTATAAGAAAGAATTATTTATTAAATGATTTTTACTTAGGTGATATACATGAAGATAATTTTATTGTTTCTAATGATAAGTTATATACTATTGATTTAGATGATATTAAAATTGATTCTATTAGTCCGATAGCTAGTTATTTACAAGTTGGATCTTTATTTAGTTATTTTCATACAGATAAATATATTATTGAAGATTATAATCCTTATTTTGTTAAATATAAAGTTGACTATAATACTGATATGTATTGTTATATTATGGTTATTTTGAATTTTTTATATGGTGATAATGTTAATAATATGAATATTAAGGAGTTTTATTGTTATCTTGATTATTTAGATAGATTAGGAATTAATGGTTCTTTACTTGAATGTTTTAATAGTATTTCTTCTTCTGATGATAATATTAATCCCATGAATTATATTGATAGTTTGACTTCTAATCAAATTTATAGAGCTAGAAAGATTGTTTATAAATATAATAAGTAATTGTTTACATTGTATTGTAAAAAAATAAAAAAGATACTATTTTATTTTTATTAGATGTGTTATAATATATTTATATAATATATTTGGAAATGGGGAGTTAGAATGCTTACACTGACTAAATCGTTATTTGCACTTATGCTAGGCTTTATTGTGGCTACTTTATTCGGACTTGTTGCTATTCCTTTTTTAAAGAAGCTTAAAGCTGGACAAAGAATTAATATTTACGTTGAGGCTCATAGAAGTAAAGCTGGTACTCCTACGATGGGAGGACTTATATTTATTATACCAACTTTTTGTATTACTTTATTTTTATTACTTACTGGTAAAATAGAGTATTCTGTTAATTTGGTTATTGTTTTATTTGTATTTTTGGCATATGCTCTTATTGGATTTTTAGATGATTTTATAAGTCTGAAAAGAAAAGCTAATAAAGGTCTTACACAATTTCAAAAGTTATTTTTACAGCTAATTGTAGCGCTTGTCTTTTATATATTATTTAGAGAATTTACTGATGGTGATTCTTATCTTAGAATATCTGCTTTAGGTATTGAATGGAATCTTGGTTGGTTCTATGGAGTATTTATTTTATTTATGCTAGTTGGTTCTTCTAATGCAGTTAACTTAACTGATGGACTTGATGGATTAGCTGGTGGATTATCTGCGATTGCCTTTTTGGCCTTTGGTCTTATATCAATGGGTAGTTGGTGGATTGAAGGTAATGCTGATATGGGTATTTTCTGTTTTGTATTAGTGGGGGCTATTATGGGATTCTTGGTATATAATACTAATCCTGCTAAGGTATTTATGGGAGATACTGGTAGTTTGACTTTAGGAGCTACTATGGCTACGATTGCTATCTTGACATCACATGAATTATCACTTGCTGTTATTGGTGGTGTATTTGTTATAGAAACTTTAACTGTTATTATTCAAATTACTTCAGTTGTATTGCTTAAGAGAAGGGTATTTTTAATGACTCCTATTCATCATCATTTTGAGAGACTTGGTTGGAGAGAGAGTGATATTGTTAAGTTATTTTGGATAGTTGGTTTTATTCTTTGTATGTTAGCACTTATATATGGAGTATGGCTTTAAAAAAGCAGGATTGTTCCTGCTTTTTATAATATTGTTTTCTTTTTGACTATAGGCAAAAAGAACCTAGAAAGACTATAGGCTTTCTAGGATATTTATGAATTTTTATCTATATTTAATAATATTCCTATATTTATTAAACTTATTAGAAGACTACTACCACCATAGGATAGAAATGGTAATGTTACTCCTGTTACAGGAAGAAGTCCTACTACTACCATAAGATTTAATATGGTTTGAAAAGCTAATCCAAACGTTATACCAAATGATAGGAATTTTCCAAAGTTATCTTGACATTTCATTGATATTTTTAATCCATAGTAAATGATTGTTATAAATAATGTTGCTACTATTAATACTCCTAGGAAACCAAATTCTTCACTTATTATAGCAAATATAAAGTCTGTTTGAGGTTCGGGGAGATAGAAGTGCTTTTGAATTGAATTTCCAAATCCTAATCCTAATAAACCTCCTGGCCCTATTGCATAGAGACTTTGAATTATCTGAAAACCACTTCCTAGTGGATCGGTCCATGGATTTATGAATGATATTATTCTTTCTAATCTATATGGGGCAATTAGAATTAGGACTGTTATTCCTATTAAACCTAAAATTCCTATTTTTATAAAGAAATTCATTTTTACACCACTTATGAATAGTAATACAATGATGGTCATTACGATTACTACGCTAGTTCCAAAGTCTGGTTCTAACATTATTAATCCAAATATCAAGAGAAGAATACCTAAAATAGGGAGGACACCTTTTTTTATATTTTTTAGTTCTTTGGTATTATTGACTAGGTATTTGGATGTGAATATTATTAATCCTAATTTTGTAAATTCTGATGGTTGTAGTCCTAAGGGGCCGATACCAAACCAACTTCTACTACCATTTCTTACTGTTCCAATACCGGGAATTAATACTAAAATAAGCATTATGGTACATATTAAGAATATTATGTTAGCCAGCTTTTTATAGTTTTGATATGGAAATTTACTTGTTATAAACATTAATATATATCCTATTATTAGAAATATAGATTGTGATTTTAGGTATTTATATGGATCATTATATTTATATTCGGCCCAAATATTTGATGATGAATATATCATAAGCAGACCAAATAAACTTATTAATATTACGGATAATAAAAGTAGTTTGTTATATTTTTTCATTGGTACATCACCTTAATTTATTTTATTAGTTTTAATCTATATATATACAATAAAAAATACTAATCTTTTTTAATTAGTATTTTTTCAATATAATTTACTATGAGATACATAAGATATGATACTATTAATAGTATTATGATACCGGACATTACTAGATTTAAATTAAATACTTGGGAACCATAAGTTATTAAATATCCTATTCCTTGTTTTGATACTAGGAATTCTCCCATAATTACTCCTATTAGGGTCATACTTATATTTATTTTTAGGGAACTTATTATTGTATTATAACTACTTGGCAAGATTACTAGTTTGAATATTTGATATTTAGTTGCTTTAAATGATTTTAATAGATTTATTTTGTTTTTGTCTGTTTCGATAAATCCATTATATACGGTTATAATTGTTACTATTAGGGAAATTAATAAGGCCATTATTATTATTGATTTGATATTGGCTCCAAAAAATATGATTATTATTGGCCCTATAGCTACTTTTGGTAAGCTATTGATTATTGTTAAATATGGATCTATTACTTTATATAAGAAATTATTCCACCATAATATTATAGCTATTGTAATTCCTAATATTGTTCCTAGAGAAAATGATATTATTGTTTCATAGATTGTTGTCCATATATGAATAAATAAATTTTCTTTATTATATAGATTTATTATAGTATTTAGTATTCTACTTGGGGAAGATGATATAAAGGGATTAATGATATTATATTCTGCTAATAATTCCCATATTATTATGACTGCTATTAATAATAAAATTCTAAATATTTTTATTAGTATATTTTTTCTTTTTTCTTTTTTTATATATATTTGATGTTCTTTACTATACATTTATATCAATATCCTTCCATATTTTATCGTAGTAATATTGGAATTCTTTTTGTTTTCTATTGTTTATTGGATTTTGTTTGTTTTGCATTTCTATAGTATAGATACTTTTTACTTTAGAAGGTCTATTTGTTAATACTATTATACGATCTGCCATTGAAATTGCTTCTGCGATGTCATGAGTTATCATAATGGTTGTTTTCTTTTCTTTTTTTATTATTTTCCATACGTCGTCTGATACTGCTAAGCGTGTTTGATAGTCTAAAGCAGAGAATGGTTCATCGAGAAGTAATATATTTGGATTTGTTGCTAATGTTCTTATTAGTGCTACTCTTTGTCTCATTCCTCCTGATAAATTGTTTGGGTATTTTTTTATAAAATCTTTTAAGCCATATGTTTCTAGTAAATTTATTACTTTATTTATATTTTCTTTATTTATATTTTTTTCTACTTTTAGTCCTAATAATGTATTGTCTAAAATATTTAGCCAAGGGAATAGGGTATCATTTTGTAGCATATAGCCCATTTTTTGTTTTCCTTGCGTGTATATTATTTCTCCTTGTGATTTTTGTTCTAATTGACATAAAATTGAAAGAAGGGTAGTTTTGCCACAACCAGATGGTCCTACAATGGCTACAAATTCTCCTTCTTTGATATTTAAGTTTAAATCTTTAATAGCAGGTATTTCACTTTTTTGGGTATGATATATTTTTGATAAGTTTTTAATTATTAATATATCATTTTTGGAATTCTGAGAAGTGTTTTCCATATATTAGTTTGTTATATGGAACATATTCTGTTAATTCATTTGATGCTTTCATGATATCTTGAATATGTATCCATTCTTCTTCATTTATAGCAATAGTATCACGCCATGCATCGTTTTCTTTATATCTTTGTATCATGGTAATCAAATCTTCAAAATTTGTATCTGGAAAATATGATATTATACTTTTAGCTATTTCTTCTGGTGATTTTTCTTCAACAAATTTTAATCCTTTATCTATTGCTTTTGAGAAACTTAGTATTGTATTTTCGTTATTTTCAATGAAACTTTTTTTAGCATTATATGCTGTATATGGTACTTCTCCTCCTAAAGATCCTACATATGCTACGATGTGTCCTAATCCTTTTTTTTCTATAGAAGTGGCGTTTGGTTCGAATAGGGTAACAAAATCACCATTTCCTCCTATAAAAGCTCCTTCCATTGCTGCAAATGCTATAGATGTATCTATGTTTAAATCTTTTTCTGGATTAATATTGTTTTGTTTAAGCCCCCAAACAAATGTCATTTCTGGCATACCACCACGTCTGCCTCCTATGATTGTTTTTCCTTTTAGATCTTCTAAAGTAAAGTTATCTATTTTTTTTCTAGATACTAGAAATGATCCATCTCTTTTTGTTAGGGCAGCAAAAGCCATTGGGTAATCTTTTTCACCACCATTATATACATATATTGTCGCTTCTGTACCGGAAAAGCCTATTTGAGCATCTCCTGATAAGACTGCTGCAGTTACGGCATCTGCTCCAGGTGTTAGTATTAAATCTATGTCTATTCCTTCGTCTTCGAAGTATCCTTCACTTATGGCTACATATTGTGGTGCATAAAAGATACTATGTGCTACTTCCGCTACGGTTAGTTTGGTAAGATCTTCTTTAGTGTTATCTTTATTTCTGTAGATACCGAATATTGTTACTGCTAATACTATTATAAATAGCATTAGACTAACTATTGTTCTTTTCATATTAACCTCCAATTCATAATTATTATATTCTTTATGGTTATAAAGGTTCTAGATGTTATAATTATTTTGTTAAATAAAAAGATATACTTTTTGATATGAACCCCGTTTCTTGGACATAAGAAGCGAGGTTTTTATATGACTAAAATAAGTTATGAAGATAAAATAAATATTTATACTAGAATAAAAAATGGAGAGTCACCACAAAAAATATCAAAGGAATATTCAATGAGATATGATAAAATACGGTATTTAATTAGATTGGTCGATATACATGGATTTGAAATATTAAGAACTGCAAAAAATAAAAAATATAAAAATTATGAAAAAGAAGAAATAATTAATAGAGTTTTATTAGGTGGCGAATCTATTTTATCTGTTTCTGCGGATGAAGGACTATTAAGCACAGGAACATTAAATGATTGGATTAAAAAATATAGAGAAATGGGTTATAATATAGTTGAACGAAAGAGAGGTCGTCCTACTATGTCAAAAGTAACAAAAGAAAAGAAAAATGAAACTGATAAAGAAAAAATTAAAAGATTAGAAGAAGAAAATTTATATTTAAAAGCGGAACTAGAATACTCAAAAAAATTGAGAGCCGTTGTTCAAGCAAGGAAGAATCAACAACAGAAGAAAAAGTAAGTGTTGTAAGTGAACTTCGGCTAATATATCCATTAATGATTCTTCTACAAGTATCTGGTTTAGCTAAATCGGTGTATTATTATACTTTATCCAAAAATGATAAAGATGATAAAAACAAAGAAATAATAGATAAAATTAAAGAAATATTTATTAATAATAAAGAAAGATATGGTTATCGTAGAATTACATTAGAACTTAGAAATCAGGGTTATAATGTAAATCATAAGAAAGTCTATAGAATAATGGCTAAATTAGGATTAAAACCATTAAAAAGAAATAAAAGAAAATATTCATCCTATAAAGGTACTGTAGGTAAAATTGCTGATAATTTAATTGAACGAAACTTTAATGCAGAAGAGCCTAATCAAAAATGGTATACAGATGTAACTGAATTCAATCTTCGTGGCGAAAAATGTTATCTTTCACCAATATTAGATGGATTTAATGGTGAAGTAATATCTTATAACATATCTAAATCTCCTAATTTAGAACAAATAAATGATATGTTGAATAAAGCATTTGATAAGCATAATAATCTTGATGGATTGATATTTCATTCAGATCAAGGATGGCAATACCAACATCAGTCTTATCAACAAAGATTGAAAAATAATGGTATTAAACAAAGTATGTCACGAAAAGGAAAAAGTATTGATAACGGAATGATGGAAAACTTCTTTGGTATACTTAAAACAGAAATGTTTTATGATCAAGAGAATAATTATAAAACATTAGATGATTTGATAAAAGCAATTGATGACTATATTTATTATTACAATTATGATAGAATTAAAGTAAAATTAAAAGGACTGTCACCCGTAAATTACAGGTTACAATCCTCTAATTAGAAACAATTTATAAACTGTCCAACTTTTGGGGTTCAGTTCA
>CAKPSW010000021.1 GCA_934183705.1 uncultured Bacilli bacterium
TTATTACCAAGAGTAACACTACCATGACTAATTTTATAATACATCATAATCACCTGCACTACTAATATTTTAACACACAAATAAAAAGAACTAAATACTTTTTTAGTATCAGTTCACACTTCGTTGTTCACTGCTAGTTAAAGCCACAAGTCTTTAACTAGAATTTTTAAAGTCTTATAAATAAGTCTTTAAAAATATTATATTAAGTAAAAGAACAACTAAAACAGTTGTTCTTTTATCATACTATATTATTCATATTATACTAATAAAGTAAACAAGCATAATACAAATATATTAGCGATAGCAATAGTAAGTACTACTTTAAATGCCCATTTAAACCAAGTAGAATATTCTACTTTAGCAAGAGCAAGTCCACCCATTATAGCACCACATGTTGGAGTTATTAAATTAACAAGTCCATTAGCGGCAACTAAAGTCATAATAGTAACTTCTACACTATAACCAAGTTGTGATGCAAGTGGAGCAATAATTGGTGTAGATAATGTAGCAAGACCAGATGATGAAGGTACCAATATTGATAATACAATATGAAGCATATAGTTAAGTGGTACAAATAACATTTCAGGTACTTTAGCCAGTAAATCAGCAGCATTATATATAATATAATTATCTAAGTAAGTTTGTCCCATAAGAACACTAGCACCTCTAGCAATAGCAATTACTAAGATAACACCAATCATATCATCAGCACCATCAACAAAAGTATCAATAAAACCTTTCTCGCCAAATTTATTAATAACAGCAATAATAATTGACATTATTAAGAACCATAAAGCAGCTTCATAGAACCACCAATTACCAAGTGAAGAACCAGTAAGCCATCCAGTAAAACTATCAAAGAATGTAATATCAAATTCACCCCAAGGAATAAATCCAATAATCATTACAAGGAAAGTTAAAGCAAATAAAATAAGTGTAAATTTTTGCTTACCAGTTAAATCAACTTCTTTCTCATCCTTTTTATAGAAATTACCAAATTTTTTCTCAGCTTGTTTTTGTTCTCTAAGTGACAAAATAGTAGATCCTTTATCCTTTTTAACCTTCTTAGCATAATTCATTACAAAGAATATAGAAATTCCAAGTGTTGTAAGCCATAAGAAAGTTGCAATAAGAAGTACCAAACCATGATTAGCAGTAACACCATCAGGTAAAGCACTAAGCGCAACACCAGTTGCAAATGGGTTAACAGTAGATCCTAAACATCCACTACCAGCTCCAAGAAGAATTACTGCAGAACCAACAAGTGGATCCATACCAGCAGCCATCATTGTAGCGGCAAGTAATACATAAAAACCAACAGTTTCTTCAAGCATTCCATATGTAGATCCACAAACAGAGAATATAAACATTAATATAGGTATTAATAATAATTCTCTACCCTTAAGTTTACGTACTAACACTTTAATACCAGTCTCAAGAGCACCAGTTTTATTAATTACTGCAAGTAAACCTCCTAACATCATAATAAAGATACCAACATCAATAGCATCTTCAAAACCTAATATTGGTGACATCAAAACTTGTGATAATTTAGCACCAACAGTTCCACTTCCATTAACAATTTGATCACCAACAAATTGTGCATCTGGAAGCACATGTGATAATATTCCTAATCCAAAAATTAGAATTAAGATTATCGAAAAAGACGATAACATTACCTTAGTCTTTTTCTTAGCCATTTTTCTTACCTCCTCTTTATAATTGTACCATTTTTACCATTAATTGCATCGCTAGCTTTATCAAGTGAACTAATAATAGCCTTCTTATTATCAGAATCCTCTACAAAAGATATACAAGCTTCAATTTTAGGAAGCATACTTCCCTTAGCAAATTGACCATCATCAATATACTTTTTAGCCTCATCTATATTTATAGTATCAAGCTCAACCTGTTTATCAGTATTATAATTCAAACATACCTTATCAACAGCAGTAAGAATTAAAAGCATATCAGCATCAATTAAATTAGCGAGTAAAGCAGCTGTTTTATCCTTATCAATTACAGCCTCTACACCCTCAAGTAATTCAATCTTATCTGTTTTAATAACAGGAATTCCACCACCACCAGCAGCAATTACAATATTATTATTATTAACAAGAAGTTTAATAACATTCTTTTCAATAATATCCTTAGGTTTCGGAGATGGTACAACTCTCCTATACCCACGTCCAGAATCCTCAACAAATATATAACCTTTATCTTGTTGAATTTTCATAGCCTCATCTTTGCTATAAAACATTCCAATCGGCTTAGTTGGATTATTAAAGGCACTATCCGTTGAATCAACTAAGACTTGTGTTATCAAGGTCGCACAATCTCTAACAATGCCTTGATGTTCTAGTTCATCTTGAATACATTGTTGAAGTTGGTAACCTATATAACCTTGACTCATACTTCCACATTCAGGAAATGGCATTTTAGGAGTTCCCGCATCACCATTTGAAGAATAATCCATAGCCAGAAATATCTGTCCTACTTGTGGCCCATTTCCATGTGTAAGAACAATTTGATTACCCTCTTTAACTAAATTAACAATCGTCGTAGCCACACTCTTAAGAAGTGTTAACTGTTCTTGAGGGCTTTTACCTAAAGCATTACCCCCCAAAGCAATAACAATCTTACTCATACTAATCCCTCATCGTAGCATATACTACAGCTTTAATAGTATGAAGTCTGTTTTCTGCTTGATCAAATACTTTAGATTTAGAAGATTTAAATACCTCATCAGTAACTTCCATTTCTTTAAGTCCAAACTTTTCATAAATATCTTTACCAATAATAGTATTTAAATCATGAAAAGAAGGCAAGCAATGCAAGAATATAGCATTATCATTAGCATTATTCATAACTTTCATATTAACTTGATATGGACTAAGAAGTTTAATTCTTTCATTCCATACATCATCAGGTTCACCCATAGAAACCCAAACATCAGTGTAAATAACATCAGCATTAGAAGAAGCTTCCATAACATCTTCTGTCATTTCAATACTTCCACCAGTTTCTTTAGCAATTTCCTTACATTTATTAATAAGTTCTTCGCTAGGCCATAAATCACGAGGTCCACAAGAAACAAAATGCATACCCATTTTAGCACAAACAACCATAAGTGAATTAGCAACATTATTTCTAGCATCACCCATAAATACTAATTTAATTCCTTTTAAATGACCAAAGTTCTCTTCAACTGTCATAACATCAGCAAGCATTTGCGTAGGATGAAATTCAGTAGTTAAACCATTCCATACTGGTACACCAGCATTATCAGCAAGTTCTTCCACAATTTCTTGTGCATAACCTCTATATTCAATACCATCATACATTCTACCAAGAACTTTAGCAGTATCAGCAATACTTTCTTTTTTACCCATTTGTGAACTACCAGGATCCAAGTATGTAACACCCATACCCAAATCAAGACCAGCAACTTCAAAAGCACATCTTGTTCTAGTAGAAGCTTTTTCAAATAGTAAAACTATATTCTTTCCCTCTAAATATCTATGAGGAACACCATTTTTCTTTTTTTCTTTCAATTCATGTGAAAGATCAAGTAAATATCTAATCTCTTCTGGAGTATAATCAAGAAGTGTTAGAAAATTTCTTCCTTTTAAATTAATTTCCTTATTATTCGTAGTCATTGAGTCAAAGTCCCCTCCTTATTAACGGCATACTCATACACCTAGGGCCACCACGGCCTCTAGAAAGTTCTGCACTACTCATTTCAATAACTTTAATACCATGCTCTCTTAAAATGTTATTAGTAATATTATTTCTGTCATATACAACAACAACACCAGGAGCAATACATAAAGTATTAGTACCATCATTCCATTGTTCTCTGTCAGCAGATATTTTCTCTCCTCCAGCACATGGAATAAGTGTGATTCTTCTTCCAAGATATTTTTCAAGTATCTCTTCCAAACTACCCTTAACTTCTACAACATTCAAATCCTCATCAGTATCAGGAATATCACCTTCAGTAATTTCAAATACCTGAAGTGTATCCATAATACCAGGATGATAAGTAAACTTATCAACATCAATCTGTGTAAATACAGTGTCAAGATGCATAAATGCTCTAGATTCAGGAATATTAAATGCCAAAATAGTATCAACTTTACAATCAGCATCTCCAAACAAATTCTTTGCAAGTTCATCTATAGCAGCAGCCTCAGTTCTTTGCGAAATACCAACAGCAATAATATGTTCATTAAGATTAAGAACATCACCACCCTCAATATGATAAGGTAAATATCTATCATAATATTTATCGAGTTTATCCTTATAATCAGGATGATAATTAAATATATATTCAGCATATATGGTTTCCCTATTTCTTGTAACAGAGTACATCTTATTCAAAATAACACCATTACCACAAGAAGCAAAAGGATCTCTAGTAAAATATAAGTTAGGCATAGGATCTGCTAAAAAGTCTGATTCTTCAGCGGTTAAATCTACCAAAGACTTTTCTACATCTCTTTTAGCTCTGCTAATTTCCTCCATCTTAATTCCTTCCATAGTTTTAAGAACAAGTTCTTTCTTATTAACAAAGCTTTTCAAATATTCATATACAAGAGTTCTATACTTAGGAGTTCTAATTCCAGCCTCATATATAAACTGTCTAATAAACTTATCTTCGATTTCATCGCTAAGTTCCAATACTTCAGCCATCAAATCCTCAAGGAAAACAACTTCAATTCCATTTTCCTTCAAAATATGAACAAATTCATCATGTTCCTTTTGTGCATCTGGTAAAAAAGGAATATCATCAAACAACAATCTATTCAGATTTTCTGGAGTCAAATTGAGTAATTCTTTTCCAGGTCTATGAAGTAATACCTTTTCTAAAGGTGCAATTTCGCTTTTAACATTAATAGCATTCATTTTTTTCTTCTCCCTTCTATTCTTTAAAGTAGATACTTTCTACTATAAATACATTATATCATAAATTTATAAAAAATACCCCTATTTATCTTTAGTTTTTAACAAAAATTCTCTAAGTCTATCATTACTTTTAGTTTTACTAGAAAATCCATCCTTTACACTACCATCAAAATATATCCTACCATCATCCATAAACACAAGTCTATTAGCACTCTTTCTAACAAAATTCATCTCATGAGAAACAATAATCATTGTCATTCCCTTATCAGCTATATCACGAATAAGATCAAGTACATCACCTACCATTTCAGGATCAAGTGCACTAGTAGGTTCATCAAACAAAATAATATCAGGATCCATAATAAGGGATCTAACTATAGCAACCCTTTGTTTTTGCCCTCCTGATAACTCACTAGGATAATAATCCTTTTTATCAGATAAATCAATTGTTTCAAGAAGTTCCATTGCTTTTTTATTAGCATCATCTGAACTCATAATACCAAGTTTAATAGGAGCCAAAGTAATATTTTGCATAACCGTAAGATGAGGAAACAAATTAAACTGTTGAAATACCATACCAATCTTTTCTCTTATCTTAGGTAAATCAATATTCTTATCAGTCAAATCATATCCTTCAAACAAAACCTTACCACTAGTAGGTCTCTCTATCATATTAAGACATCTAAGAAAAGTACTCTTACCACAACCACTAGGCCCAATAATTGCAATAATATCTCCCTTATTAACTTTAAAATCAATTCCTTTCAGTACCATATTTTTACCAAAAGATTTCTTTAAATCCTTAACTTCTAACATTATTAAGTCTCCTCTCTACTCTACTAAATAATTTAGTAAGACTAAAAGTAATAGTAAAATAAATAATAGCAATAATAATAAGTGGAAAGAAATAATCATAAGTTCTAGAAGCAATAATATCCGAAGCCTTAGTAAGTTCTACAATACCAATATAAGCACCAACAGCAGTCTCTTTAACCAAAGTAATAAATTCATTACCTAAAGCAGGTAAAATATTCTTAAAAGCTTGAGGCAATATAATATATCTCATAACTTTACTATAAGAAAGACCAAGTCCATATCCAGCTTCAAATTGTCCCCTATCAACAGAGTTAATACCAGCCCTAATAATTTCTGAAACATATGCCCCAGAATTAATACCAAAAGCAAGTATTCCAACAAACACAATATTAATATTAACAGATTTAAATATAACATAATAAATAATCATAAGTTGAAGTATAGAAGGAGTACCCCTAATAACATCAACATACCACTTAGATAACTTATTACCAATTTTCATCTTACCATTCAGATCATGATTATTTCTAATAAGAGCAGTAATAATACCAATTAAAGTACCAATAACTACCGCTCCAAGTGCAATAATAATTGTATGAAATAATCCCTCTAATATAAATTCATATCTATTATCATAAATAACACTTTGATAAAAAGAATCCCATATTCCCGCAAAAAAATCAAATATTTTATCCCAAAAATTCATATAACCATTCATATAAAACTCCTTATTCAGTAGTATGATTAATTACATATCCATCTATACTTCCATCTTCTTTAAGTCTGTTAAGTACTTTATCAATAGTATTAAGAAGCTTAGTATTACCTTTTTTAACAATCATTCCATAACTATCACTAGCAAGATTACCAGAAAGAATCATAATATCATTATTATTTTTAACCATTTCATAAGCTGGAAGTTCATCCATAACAACACAGTCGGCCTTACCATCCTTTAAATCTTCTATAGCGGCTAAATATTTCTTTTCTCTAATAATTTCAGAATTTTTAAAATTAGAAGTAACATAAGTATCAGCAACACTACCAAGTTGAACAGCAATTCTCTTACCATCAATATTATTAATATCTTTAATATCACTACTATTTTTAACAACTACAACTTGATTACTTGTAGAATAATTAATAGAAAAATCAACTTGTTTAGCTCTTTCATCAGTATAACTAATTCCAGCGGCACCAAAATCAGCCTTACCAGTTTTTACCTCATTAATAATAGAATCAAAAGCAACATCCTTAACAACTAGTTTCTTTCCCATTTCTTTAGCAATCTCTTTAGCTATATCAACATCAACACCAACAATTTCTCCATTATCATAATATTCATAAGGAGCAAAACCAGCTTCAGTAACCATAATAAGAGCATCATCATCATTACCACATCCTGTTAAGCATACAACAAAAAACAAACACAATACCAAAATTTTTTTCATACTTATATACACTCTCCTCTATTATAAAATAATTATACCATAAAAAAAGAAAAAAGAATAAACAAATTAATATTTATTCTTAAACATTTTCTATATCAACATTTCTATTATGCTTAATAATATCCCAATTACAACTCTTAATAAATATACAAATAAAATTAATAGGTACCCAACTAATAACAAATAAATCAAATAATAAAATACCACCTATATTATTTTTAAAACTTTTATTATACTTTTTAAGAAGTAAAATTCTCACAACAACTCCAAATAAATATGAAATAAAAGCAAAAACTATTTTATAAAATATATCATCAAAAGTCAAACTACTAATATGAATAAATGTATTAATAACAAGAAATATAGGAAGCAAATTAAATATAACATGTAATATTACAGACAAATAAAATAAACCAACATCAAAGCATTCAAAATTTCTCTCTTTAATCCCTTTTTTCAAAAGAGTCGGAAAATACTCTTTTAAACATTCCATAGCACCAAAAGACCATCTTTTTCTCTGTTTCCATGAAACACCAAATCTACTAACTTGTTCATCATAAGTTATAGCCTCTGTAGCAAAACCAATCTTTTCATTATTAATAGCACACATTGCAGTAAATTCTATATCTTCAGTTACTGTTTTAGGATTAAAACCATACTTATCAATAACTTCCTTTTTTATAATAAAACCAGTTCCATTTAAAAAAGAAGACTTACCTAAATTATATCTTGATTCGTTTAAAAATAAACTTTGAAGATAATACAATATAGCATAACTACTAGTAAGCCAATTATCCGAAATATTCTTAGTATCCCTAAAACCTTGAGCAACAGAATAGCCACTATTAATCATATCATTCATCTTGTTTAAAAAATCAGGATGAACTATATTATCAGCATCAAATATAGCATAAGCATCAATTTTATCATTATCTTTAAGTATATCAAAAGCATACTTAAGAACTTCTCCTTTAGTAGAAACCTTCTCAGTACACAAAATAGTTTTAGCTCCTGCCTTCTTAGCTACCTCAAAAGTATTATCCGTACAATTATTAACAATAACATATATATCAAAATATTTACTAGAATAATTCTGCTTTTTTAAACTGTCAATAAGTTTACCAATAACAGCCTCTTCATTTCTCGCTGCAATAATAACCGCAAAAAAATTTTCTTTTTTACAACTAACAATATTATTTTTTTTCTTTCTAAATATCCCCACAGAAGTAATTACAAAATATCCCAAATATATCAAAGAAAAAATCCAAATTATATATACAATTTTTTCAAACATTATTCCACCTCAGTTGTACTACTTAAAATAGTACAATTTAATCATACACCCTTATATTCAATTTGTCAACAAACAAATACATATATTATACATTTTACATTTTTTTATCGTAATCATCTAAAAAACTATGCTTAACATTATCAATCTTATAACTAATAACCCCATCGCAATTAACATTATCCATAGCTTTAAAAATATTCAAATCAACATTAGGATTAACTTTACGTAAATCTTCAATCAATAACCTAATTTCTTCTCTTTTACTATTAACCTTATCAACATCACTTATATCTTCAGTTAGTCTGCACGCACAATTTATAAATTTTAAATCATTATATTTCATCCAAGATATAATATCCTCTTCATGCACCAAATACAAAGGCCTAATAAGTTCTATACCAGAAAAATTATCACTATGAAGTTTAGGAAGCATAGTTTTAATTTCGCTACCATAAAACATACTAAGCAAAGTAGTTTCTATAACATCATTAAAATGATGTCCTAAAGCAATTTTATTGCATCCGAGTTCCACTGCTTTATTATATAAACAGCCTCTTCTCATCCTAGCACACATATAACACGGACTATCTGCCTTCATATTAATAACACTATCAAAAATATCAGATTTAAACATCAAAATATCAACATTAAGTATTTTCGCGGTATCAAGTATCTGCTTCTTATGCATATCACTATAACCAGGATCCATAACAACATATTTAGCTTCAAAAAATACCTTACCATGTCTAATAAGTTCCTCTATGCATTTAGCAAGCAAAAAAGAATCTTTACCGCCAGAAATACATACCATTATCCTATCATTTTCACTAATAAGTTCATAATCACTTACCGCTTTAACAAACTTACTCCAAATACCCTTTCGATATTTCTTAATAATACTTCTCTCAACTTCCTTATATTTATCCATAATATCCCTCATTCACACTAATAGTATTATACATCAAAAAACAATAAAAAAAAAGAACTATAGTTCATATTATTTCCATTAAATTCAAAATAGAAGCAAATATAAGCCAAAGCATATAAGGAATAAGTAAATAACCACTAGTTCTATTTTCATTATAAAATTTATATATCATATATCCCAATATTAATATAAGTAAAAGTAACCAAAAGAAAGCAAAAACCTTAAGTCCAAAACTAAAGAAAATAATAGGCCAAAGTAAATTAACAATCAAATTAACTTTATAAATATTCATAAGTTCCCTATTATCTCTAACAATATAACTAGATATCCCCATAAGTATATAAAGTATACTCCAAACAACAGGAAAAATCCATCCATCTACTATACCAACATAATTCTTACTTTCAGAAGAAGTAATAAAACCCACTATACCACCAAGTAATAAAGGTATCATAACATACAATATAAGTTTTTTATTATCAATTTTTTTCATATTCATCACACTATATTAATATGTAATATCAACAATAATATTCAAAAAAAAGAACTTTAGTAGTTCTCCTTCTTAATTTCAAAATAACTTTGTGGATGAGCACATACAGGACAAACTTTTGGAGCTTCTTTACCAATAACAATATGTCCGCAATTTCTACATTGCCATATCTTATCACCATCTCTAGAAAACACCAAACCATCTTCTACATTAGCAAGTAGTTTTCTATATCTTTCTTCATGCTCCTTTTCTATTTTAGCTACTTCTTCAAATAAAAACGCAATTCTAGTAAATCCTTCCCTTCTAGCAGTTTCAGCAAATCCCTTATACATATCTGTCCATTCATAGTTCTCACCTTCTGCTGCAGCAAGTAAATTATCTATAGTACTAGGAATTTCACCACCATTTAATTCTTTAAACCACATTTTAGCATGTTCTTTTTCATTATTAGCAGTTTCTTCAAATATAGCAGCTATTTGCTCATAACCATCTTTCTTAGCTTTTGAAGCAAAATAAGTATATTTATTTCTAGCTTGCGATTCACCTGCAAAAGCAGTCATTAAATTTTGTTCTGTCTTACTTCCTTTTAATTCCATATTCATACCACCTTTCATTATACATAATGTACAATATAAGTATAACCTAAATAAATACAAGTGTCAATTAATTAAATAAATTTATAACATTGACAAAACAAATAAAATAAGTATAATACTTACTAGAGGTGTACAAATGACAAATTTTATAATAGCACAAATATTATCGGTAATAAATGGAATATTTCTAATTACCAGTATAAGATCAAAAGAAAAGAAAAAATTCTTAGTACAAAATTCAATATCAAATTTAGCAGGATTTCTATCAATGATAGTTCTAGGAGCATATTCAGCATCAATAGGACCAGTAATATTAACAATACAAGGTATAATAACATATATATATGAAGAAAAGAAAAAGAAAAAGCAACCAAAATGGTTACTAATAATGTATCCACTATTAAGTTTAATAGCAGGATCATTAACAATAACATCAATATTAAGTATATTACCAATAATATCAAGTACTTTAGCTAGCACTATGCTAATGACTAAAAATATGAAAACATCAAGAAAAATAAACTTAGTATCTTCAGTATTAGCTATCCCATATCTAATGACAAATAAAGCTTACGTAGCAGCCCTAATCTTCTCAACATCATTTATAAATACTCTAGAAGCAATATATAAATTAGACTATAAAAAAACAAATAATAATACTAAAGTAACTACCAATAATACAAATAATAAAGAAAAAGAAATAGAAGCCAACAAAACTATAGTACCATCACAGAATATAACACATAATAACAATATATCTAAACCAAAAACAAAAAAACTAATATTAAAGAAAAAAGAATGATCAAAGTTGAAGTTGTCAACAAAAAGTAGACACTTAAAAAGAATTATTTGAAGCCTAGTTGAGTTCTATACTCAACTGGG
>CAKPSW010000022.1 GCA_934183705.1 uncultured Bacilli bacterium
CGTAGTTTGTTTTATATTTTTTAATATACTATTATATTTTAATTCCTTATAGAATAATTAAAGTCCCCCCCCCCCATGTTAACATATTGTTAACTATTCTTTTATTGTTTTTCATATAAAGCACCTACTTTCTACCTATCTAAATTTTAACATAATATTTTTTTATTTGTCATTATTATTTATTAATTTTTCATTTTAATTTGTTTTTCTACTTTAGCATTTGTCTCTATTGATACTCTTTGTACTAATCCTAACACTATCATAAGACACATAGCATAACTTCCTCCATAGGATAGAAATGGAAGTGGTACTCCTGTTAGAGGAATTACTCCAGTTACTCCTAGAAGATTTATCATTATATGACTAAGTAAATATACAAACACTCCATAACAGATAAGACTATTTCTTATATTAGTAGCTCTTTTCGCTATTTTTATTATTCTATATAATACAAACATATAAGCTATTATTATTACTATACCTACTATTAAACCCCATTCTTCTACTATTATTGGAAATATAAAGTCAGTATATGATTCTGGCAGATATAAATATTTTTGAGTAGAAGCTCCTAATCCTTCTCCTTTTATTCCACCATTTTTAAATGCAATAAAACTATTACACAGTTGATATCCTGATTTTTCTTGATATCTTTCACATGGCTTTAAGAAGTTAAATCTCTCTAATTGATAGTCTTTTAAAAAACTTCCTTTAGTGGTAATCAATACTAGTGCTACTACCATTATTCCACCTATCATTATCCTGCTTAATATACTACGATATTTTTTATTTACTGGTACAGCATAAAACATTAATATAGCAATTAACATTATTATAAAAGCAGTTCCCATATCTGGTTGTATTAATACTAAAGCTGCTATTATTGTTACAAATATAATTGGTTTTATAAATACCCATTCATTATCTAGTTTTTTTATATTTTTTTCATAATATACTGCTAAAAAGATTATAACTGCTATTTTAGCAAATTCAGATGGCTGAATAGTAACCGGTCCTATTTTATACCAACTTACAGCATTATTAGCGGCATGTCCATACACTAAGAGTCCTAATAAGAGAATAAATATTACAAATAATATAAATCCATATATTTTTTTATAACTTTTAGTAGGAAAAAATAATGTAATAAAAAACAAAATTGATCCTATTAGTAAAAATATTACTTCTCTTATAAAATAATGATATGGACTATAGTTATATCGCATAAATGATTCCATAGAGGAAGCACTCTGTATCATTATAAGTCCAAATATAAAGAAAATAATTGTTGTTATTAATAGTGGTTTATCCATTCTTAAAAATAGCTTCTTCATATCTTATCTCCCTATATTAATAATAACATAAATATTAGTTTTTGAAAATATTTTTTTATCACATTTTACATATATAAAGTATAAAGAAATAAACATAGTTAATTACCTATGTCTATTTCTTTACTATTACTATATTTCTAGAAGATATATCAATCTTTTTAATTAATTCTTCTAACTCTTCATATTTTAATGATTTTATTACTTCAATTGGATTATCTTCTAATTCATTATCATAAATTATATTATCAATTATTATATCATTTACTGACTCTACTGATTCAAAAGCTAACAGTTCATTACTTATTAATACCTTCTTCTTTCTTTCGAAGTCTTCTTTGGATACTTCTAATTTTTCTAATTTTTCTTCTAACTTCTCTTTGAATTTTTCATAATTTGCTGTTTCGTTAATCAGTGACATTAATATATGCGCTCCTGTATTCAATAAACTTACATAAGTTGTATTTGTTATTATACCATCTTGTTTTAACTTTTCATCAAAAAGACTAGTTTCATCAAATAATGTTGTAAATAATATATATAAGTATAAATGTAATTTTCTTCTTGTTAGTTCTATCTTTTTAGTAGGTATTTTTAAATTATATGCTATTTTAGGAATATTAGTAGGTAGTTTAATTACCTCTTCTTCTTTATATACTCCATCTTTCTCTTCTACTTTTTTTACTTTAATTTTTTCTAATTCTTTAAATTCTTTATTAGCTTGATTATCTTTTATTAATTTCATTATTTTTTCTGGATCAAAAGAACCCGCTACTACTAAAAACATATTTGATGGATGATAGAATGTTTTGTAACAGACTTCTAAATCTTCTTTAGTTATTTTTTTAATATCACTAACTCTTCCTATAATACTATCTCGATATGGATTTGATACAAAAGCATTATATCGTGCCCTTTCAATTAATACTTCATTTGGTCTATCTTCATACATATGAATTTCTTCAGTAATTATACCTTTTTCTTTTTCTACTGATTCATCTGTTAAATATATATTTTGAACATAATCTAAAAGATAACTAATATTTTCTTCTAATGCATAAGTAGCATAAAAAAGATAAGTAGTATTTCTAAACGTTGTATAGGCATTACATATAGAACCTGATCTTGCAAAGAAATCCATAGGTTGTGGATCTTCTTTCTGCTCAAATACTTTATGTTCTAAAAAATGAGCTATTCCCTTAGGATATACTTTCATTTTATTTTCTCCAATTGGAACAAATTCATTATATATAGAACCATATTTAGTAGTAAATGTTACATAATTAGTATGAACATTATCTTTATTATAAAGAAATACTTCCATACCATTATTCAATTTCTCATAATATACATCTTCATTTATATCTTTTAATTTTATCTTTTCCATTATTCACACTCCTTACTTTCTAATGTTAAAACTGTATGGAGTGATACCTTTTTACTTACTTTTACTATATCACTTTTAGTTATTTTATTTATATTCTCTATTCTTTCATCTTCACAAGGAGTACCTACTAAAACACTAGAAAAATGTGTATTTATTATTCCCATTGGTTCGTCAGAAGATGACTTTATAGATGATATAATAGTATTTTTTGCAGAAGTAATAACTTCTTCTTTTATCTTACCTTCACTTATATTTTTTAGAATCTTTTTAGTTAATTTTATTGTCTTATCGATATTTTCTTTTTCTACTCCAGAATTAATGATAATTATATTATCATAAGCCTTTACACTTGAATTAATATAATAGCAGTAACTATTTTTTTCTCTTACATTATCAAATAACATAGAAGACGATGATCCACCTAAAATCTCATTATATAATTTTATAGTATATCTTCTTTCAAATTCTGTAAGATCATTTAAATTACAAAGCATTATTAATTGTGACTGATTTACTTTATCATATTCACGATATCTTACTAATCTTTTTCTCTTAGGAAGAGATTCCACTAATAAATTTTTATTCTCTTTTTTAAATGTTGTTACTTTAAAATATTCTTTAAAGATATCTTTTATTTGATTAGAATCAAAGTCTCCTAATACAAATATATCTATTTGATCCTCTTTTAATACTTTTTGATAGTAATCATATAAATTCTTCCTATTTATATCATCTAAATCATCAATATAACCAAAGGTATTATATGAATATTCTCTTTCTTTTATCTTTTCCATAAGTAATAATACTGCATATTTTATCTTGTTATCCTTTAAACTTATAATATCTTGTCTTAATTTATTTTTTTCTTTTTCAATATTTATAAAAGATTCTTCTTTTACATTAGGGCAAAAAATTAAGTCAAGAAAAAAGATGATAGATTCTTTATTCATACCTTCTTCAGTAAACTTTTCATTTAAGAATTTAGTTTGAAAAGAAAGATTACTAAATTTACCTATTCTTGATATAGAAGAAGATACTTTTATATCATATAAATTTTCACTCTCTATTATTAGTTCTCTTTCACTTTTATAATTCTTACTTGACTCTAATAATACCATCTTAAGTAGGTTTCTTTTAGTTATTTCTTCTTTTTTTATTTCACGATAAAAATCTACATCTATTGTTATTGTTTTAAATTTTTTTGTTTTAATAAAGTGCAGATTATAAGCACCCATATTAATTGTTTCAGTATTCATTATGTCACCTCTTGTTATATTATGTACTGTTTTTATATTTTTAAACTCGCTTCTAAAGCTAAAATAATTAAATTATCAAGAGATTGTTCTCTTTCTTTACTTGTTAATTTATCTGCAAAATTAAAACTATCACTTACCATTAATATAGTCGCAGCTTTCTTACCAAGTAGTTTAGCATTTAAAAATAAGGCAAATGATTCCATTTCTACTCCTAAAACATTGTATTTACTAACCTTTTCTTGGTAGTTATTTTGTCCCTCATAAAATACATCTGATGAATATATATTACCCTTATTTATTTTAATATTTAGTTCATTTGCGGTATATTCAATTATTTTATTTAAATCATTACTTCCATCTATAAATATATTTTGATAATTACATAAATATCTACCATAATTAGAATTAGTAATTGAATTTTCTACTAGTACTATATCTCTTAAATTTAAATTTGTATAACTACCCATAGTACCTATTCTAATTATATTCTCTACATTATATTCTTTAAATAGTTCATAAGAATATATACCCATACTAGGAATCCCCATACCAGATGGAAAAATAGTTATTAATTTACTTTTGTAATAACCACTATAAGCGGTCATTCCTCTTACATTATTTATTATTTTAGCATTAGCTAAAAACTTCTTTGCTATGTATTCACATCTCTTAGGATCACCAGGCATTAATACTGTTTTGGAAATATCATTAATACTACTTTCAATGTGTGTACTCATATATTCTCCTTACTCAGTAACATTTATACTGTATTTTTTTATAGCTTCTAGCTTAAGTGTTTCATTTAAAGTAAACATCTCAGCATCTTCCAAAATAGAAGTTACATCTTCTTTTTTATATTCTTTCGTCTTCTCAATAAGAAGCGTATCATTCTCATCATATAGAGAAACAACTAATTTAAAATCATTTTTAGAATTCTCATCTTTATATGATACATTATATTCTATTATTACCTCAGAATTAGCATTAGATACATTTATATTATCAACTAATATATTACTTGTATTCTCTTTACTTATATTTTCTAAATTTAGAGATGTAGTAGTATTTGTATAACCTGACACATCAATACCTTTCATTACATTTATATATACAACACTACTATTTTCATTTGATACAAATCTTATACCATCAGTATCAGTACTAGATAAATTATTTATAACATTATCACAAGCATCCTCTTTACCTGTATTATAATACTTACATATTGTTTTAGCCATTTCTTTATATATCTTTGTTATATCTTCTTTATCATCTTCTGTTATTGTTACTTCTAATTCATTATTTATAAGTGGTATTTCTATATTTTTTTCACTGCCTTCCCTTTGATAAGTTATAGTTATAATGTTATTAGATGCACTACTAGTAATTTTTAATTCTTCCGCTAGTGGTGAAGAAGATAATCCTGTAGCTATTGATTCTAATGAAATATAGTTTGATAAATGTTCTTTAGGATCTGTAGTATTATTCTTGTTAAAGAATTTTAAATATACTACAAAAGCAATACCTCCTAATAATATTATTATAAGTAAATATGCTAAAAATATATCTACCTTTTCTCTTTTCTCTATTTTTTTAGTTATCATTTCTTGTTCGTTCATAATCACACCTCTTTTTTTCTTTCTTAATTAAATATGCTTTTTTCTATCATAATTTCCTAGTTAATCATATCATAAGTTGACACTAATGTAAATGCTTTTTTCCGAAAAAGAGAAAAATTGACTTACAAATTAATTCTATGTAAATACTATTATAGACTTTAATATAATTGTTAATTTAGAGACTTATGGCTCTAAATTACGGCAGAAGACATAAGGCTTATGCCGAAAAAAAAGAAATAGTACTTATATATTACTTTACTATTTCTACTTTTATCTTCTCATCCCATCTGCACCTTACCTTAAAACTATTACTACAATTAGGACACTTTGCAGTATGAACTCCCTTTTTTCTAGGTAATCTTATTTTTTGATGACATTTAGGACACTTCCTATAAATATGAGTATTTCTATCTTTAAACTTCCTTTTTTGATAATTATATCTATTTAATATTTTTACTTTAATATCTAGATATATTTTATTTTCTCTTTTTCTATTTTTAATATCTTTAGATAAATATCTTAATATAGCAATAGCTAAAATTATCATTTCTATAATATCTAATATCCTACTTCTAATAAATATATTTAAAATAATTATTACAAGACATAAAGTTATTAAAAATTTATACAATTCATCTATTTTATATCTTCCATTTAAAAATCTTTGTAATCTAATTATTATATTATTCATTTCATTATCTATTTATTTTATTACCTCTAAACCACCAATATATGGTCTTAATACTTCCGGTACAGTTATACTACCATCTTCATTGTAATTATTCTCTATTAAGGCTATTAGAGCCCTAGTAGATGCTAGAACAGTATTATTTAAAGTATGAGGATAGTAATTTTTATCTTCACCTTTTACTCTTATTCCTAGTCTTCTTGCTTGAGCATCCCCTAAAGTTGAACATGAACCTACTTCAAAGTACTTTTGTTGTCTTGGACTCCAAGCTTCAATATCACATGATTTTACCTTTAAATCAGCAAGATCTCCAGAACAACATTCAAGTTGTCTTACCGGAATATTCATATTTCTAAATATCTCTACAGTATACTTCCACATTTTATTATACCAATCCATTGATTCAGATGGTTTGCATAATACGATCATCTCTTGTTTTTCAAATTGATGAACCCTATAAATTCCCCTTTCTTCAATACCATGAGCCCCTACTTCTTTTCTAAAACATGGTGAATAAGATGTCATAGTAATAGGAAGATTTTCTTCTTTTATTAACTGACCTTTAAATTTTCCAATCATTGAATGTTCACTAGTACCAATTAGATATAAATCCTCGCCTTCAACTTTATACATCATAGCATCCATCTCTTCAAAAGACATAACACCCTCTACGACATCACTTCTTATCATAAACGGTGGTATACAATAAATAAACTTTTTATCTATCATATAGTCTCTTGCATAACTAAGCATTGCAGAAGATAATCTAGCAATATCTCCCATTAAATAATAGAAGCCATTACCACTTGTTCTACCAGCACTATCTTTATCTAATCCTCCAAGACGAGTTATTATATCAGCATGATATGGTATTTCATATTTTGGCACTACAGGCTTTCCAAATTTTTCTATTTCAACATTTTCACTATCATCTTTTCCAATTGGAACTGACGCGTCAATAATATTTGGTATCTTCATCATATCTTCTTTTATTTTGATATTTAACTCTTCTTCTTCTGTTTCAATATTTATTAACTTATTATTTATATCTACTACCCTTTTTTTATTTTCCAAAGCAATATCTTTTTTACCTTCACGCATAAGAAGACCAATTTCACTACTTATAGTATTTCTACTACTTCTTAACTTGTCACCTTCTATTTTTAGTCCTCTTGCTCTTTCATCTAATGATATTATCTCATCTACTAATGGTAACTTATCATATTGATACTTCTTCTTTATATTTTCTTTTACTAACTGTGGTGTTTTTCTAATAATTTCTATATCTATCATAATTCCTCCTATTTAATAATTACTGGTCTTTTAATATAATATATAAATTCTTCTAATAATAGTTTTATCTTTTCATTTACCTTTTTACCTTTAAAGCTTATTATTTGTTCTTTACTTTTATTATTTAATTGATTTATGTAAGATGATATAGTTTGCACTTCAAAATATAATACCAAAGGTAATAATATAATAGTAGGTATTATAAATACTTTTGTTTTTATACTTATTATTCCTAGTATTAAATCTATCATTAAAAGGGTTGTTTTAAATTTACCAACTCTTTCTGTAAATACTTTATCCCTTCTTTTCAATATTAAATAATTTATTATTGAAATAAATAGTTCCATAATTAATGGTAATAATACTAAATAATACCTATATATTAATAATATAATCATTAACGATATGAAATATAATTTATCACTTATAGCATCTAGATACTGACCAAATTTACTATAAGCCGATAGTTTTCTTGCAAAGTAACCATCTAAAGCATCAGATACTCCACCATAAACATAGAAGATTAATGATAATATTATTTTACCATTAATAAAAAAGGCAAATCCTAAAGACAACGATATTATTCTTGATATAGTGATAATATTTGGTATATTCTTTTTAAATTTATATATCATATTATTTCCTTTCATTACTCATTATACAATAAGATAATTTAAAAATCAATTAACTAATGTAAAATAAGTTAAATATAATTTACTTATTAATGTAGTTTTGATATAATTTAGAAGTGGAGGAATAAACTTATGGAAAATTTAGTAGAAAGTTTAATTAATATTTTTAGTGGTTTAGGTAAAGAAGTTATAGTATTTATTATATCTATGTTACCTTTATTAGAACTTAGAGGAGGTCTTCTTGCCGCTAGTATATTGAATGTTAATTTTATCTCTGGTTATATTATAAGTATATTAGGTAATACACTTCCTATTCCATTACTTTTATTATTTTTAGAGAAAGTTTTAAATTGGCTTAGTAAATTTAAAACAACTAAAAAGGTAGTTAATAAAATGGAAAATAAGATTCTATCTAAAAAAGAACAAATTGAAAAATACGGTTATATTGGACTTATGCTATTTGTTGGAGTACCACTTCCTGGAACAGGAGCTTGGACAGGAGCATCTCTTGCTGTACTTCTTAATATGGATAAGAAGAAGTCATTTATTTACATCATGCTTGGAGTAATACTTGCTAGTATTATTATGAGTATTATCTCTTATGGCATTCTTGGTAATATTATAAGATAAAAAAGTATAGTGCACGCATTATACTTTTATTTTATATTATCAAACGTTACTTTTCCCAAATAACCATCTTGTAAATCTTTAATTATTTTTTTATATACTCTTTCGTAATCAGTTTCATTATTTCTTATTGCCCCTAATCTCTTACCTATTTGATCTAAAATATCTACTATATCATCAGTATTAGTAATATTATATCTATTTTTTAAATTATCTGGATAATCAGATAACATTTTATTTATAATATATATAGCAATATCCTCTATATCTAGTACTTCTTCTTTAATAGCGGTCATACTAGCTAAATTATGAGCCACTATTTCATCATCTAATTTAGGCCATAGTATTCCTGGGGTATCTAATAGTTCTACTTTATCATTAATTCTTATCCATTCTAAGTTTTTAGTAACACCAGGTCTATTACCCACATTAGTACTCTTCTTACCTACTAATCTATTTATTAAAGTAGATTTACCTACATTTGGTACTCCCATTACTAGTATTCTAGCTCTTCTAGGTTTTAATCCCCTGCTAATTCTCTTATTATTAATTTCTTCAATTAATGGGTTAATTTTATCAAATATAATCTTAGTATTAGGATTATTAATTAAATCCATTGGTACAACGATATAATCCCTATCCTCATAATATTTAATCCACTTATTAGTCTTATCATTATCACATAAATCTATTTTAGTCATTACAATAACTCTAGGTTTACCTTTAGTTATTTCTTCAATCTCTTTATTCTTAGAAGAATGTGGCACTCTAGCATCTACTACTTCAAAAACAATATCAATTAAATCTATCTTTTCTTTTATTTCTCTTTTAGTCTTAGCCATATGGCCAGGATACCAGTTAATTCCGGCTTTAGTTAACTTTTCTTCTTGATTGTTATTTTTCTTTTCTGCTCTTGCTTTTCTTTTTTGATACATATTCATAAAATTTCACTTCCTTTTTACAATTTGTAATTTATTTTTTAATATATTTTTCTTTTAGATAATCTATAAAATCAACTATTTTTTTATCTGATTCACACTTCATTAGAGGCAACACAAAATTAAATACTTTAGAAATTTCTTTTACCCAAAAAGCATTTTTTTCTTCAGATGATAAAATTTGATATGAAGAAAAATTAAAAGGCATTATAATTATTGAATAACCATCAGAGTTTTTCGCACTTACTGCAATCTCTTTTGCATTTTCATCACAACTGACATTTAATTGTTTTATAAATTCGTTATTACAATATCTAACCACATTGTAATATTCAAGATACAAAAAATCTGATTCTTTTCGTATCAAAGCTGTTCTTTCTTTTGTTTTTTCTAAATCTCCCAAAAAAGCAGAATATACATTTATTGCTCTTAATCTCATATTATACACCTCTGCAAATTACTATTTTATTTCATCAAGTTTCTTTTGCTCTTTTATTTCTAATTTTTTTCTTTCTCTTTCAAGTTCTTTTAAACTCTTTTTAGGTGTTGGCATTTCCTCCGGCATCATTCCACCAATATCTGCAATTGCCTTTCTAACTTTTTTTCCTACCTCATAATGTACATCTTTTGCTTC
>CAKPSW010000023.1 GCA_934183705.1 uncultured Bacilli bacterium
AATGTAAAGAAATATATCCAAATTGGAAGTATGAAGATTTTGATAGCCCAAGCTTGTTATGGTACTTAAGTGAAATAATTATAGACCCAATACTAAATAGCGACAACATTCAAAAAATATATAAACATAAGTTTAAATGCTATGATATCTTTTATAATGTAGAAATAGATAATATAAATTTATTAGACAAAATAACAAGTATATATAAAAATAATAATATAGAGACCGCTATTAAAGAAAGTTACAACTATCTAAAAGAACATGAAGAAGAATTTATAAGTAAATGTAGTAACTAATTTAAGGAGATGAAAATATGGATTTAACAAAACATGATTTAAAATATTATGCAGATAAGTACAGTATATATGATTTATCATCTGAAGAACTAATCAAATTAATTAATAAACCATATCTTGTTAAAGAGATTGCTGAAGCTTTTAATATAACAACCAGGGAATTTGACAATATCAGAAAACAAAAAGAAATAACTAACATTTATCTTGAAGACACCATAAGAAATATAGAAGTTATTTTAGATTATATAGATTATCAAAATTCATACATAAGTAATAAAATAAGAAAAGAATTAGCAGATGAACTAGCAAAATTATTATTAGCGGGAGTTCCACAAAAAGATAAATACATCAAAAAGATATCAGAGATAGATTTTACTAGAGAAAAAGTACGAAAAGATTTAATTAGTAAAGAAATAGATAAAGATTATCGTATAAATAGTCTTGAAAAAGTAATAGAATATGCTATTAACAAGGCCGATATTTTAAAAGAGCAAGAAAAAGAATATGTACTTAACGATAATAAAGAACTATATAATGAGTTATGTGAAGAGAAGAAAGATGGCAAACAATTTAGTAGAGAAGATCTAACATATGATATTTTATTTGAACTATCCATAAAAGAAGGAATACCAGATTCACTAGTAGCAGATCTCTTTAACATCAGTAAAAATCAATTACGTTACATGAGAAGTCAACAAGGACTTTCTAATAAGTTTATGAAGAAAATAGAAACATACCCAGAAGCACTTATGTACTACATGGAAAATAAAGGACTAAGAGATGAAAATATTACCAATTACGACTATGAAAGAATGCTAAAGTTAGTGTTAGAACAAACATACAACAAGTCAGATAAAATTACTTACGAAGAAAAAAATAAAGTAATAATAGATAATGATAATACTAAAACAAAAGAAACATATAATATAAATTTCTCTAATGAAAGATATCATACAAAGACTCCAATAAGTAGTAGAAGATCAAAAGGAGCACATCATAATTATTCAAAAGAAAATGAAACAAGAATAGCCCATGGAAAAGCAGGAGAAAAAATAGTACTTGAAGCCGAAAAGCAAAAATTACAAGAACTAGGATTTAATGATTTAATTAATGAAGTACAAATAGTAGCGGAAGTTAATGATGAAATAACTTTTGATGGATTAGGTTATGATATAATAAGTTTTAATGAGTCAAGAGAACGTATTTGTATTGAAGTTAAAACATCCTATGGAGCTAAAGATAAGCCGTTCTTTATTACTCGAAAAGAAATAGACGTTCTAGAAGGAGTATGCAAAGATTACAACTGCAAATATGGTATAATATATTATGTTTTAATTAATGGACCCGATGTAACAATTAAGACAATAACTCGATCAGAGTTTAATGAGTTAAAGAAAGACCCTTATTTATATATTGTAAGATAAAACTATTTATCCACAGAAACTGTTGACAGATAAAAGAGTCAATAGTTTTTATTTGACATAATTTACATCTTTCTATATAATATAAGCATCTAGAAAGGAAAAATACCATGAAATTAAACATTGACTATGTATCTGATTTACACTTAACTCACTACATAAGTAAAAATGAAAGCATAACCAAAATAGATAAATTAGTCCAAGATAAAATAAGTATGCAAGTAAAAGGAGATATCCTTGTAGTAGCGGGAGATATCGATGAAGATATAAATAGAGTGAGTGAACTATTATATTCATGTTCAAAATACTATAAAAAAGTAATATTTGTCCTAGGTAATCATGAATACTATATACCAGTAATAAAATATATCTATACTGATCCTATGGCTAAAGAATATAACTATAATAGTATGAATAAAGTATATAGATTAAATGAAATATTTAAAGATAATAACGATATAATCATACTAGATAAAACAAATAATACTAAAGGACTATATACCTATAATACCTTCTTATTAGCGGGAGATACCCTTTGGTATAAACCAGTAACATTAGTAGATAAACTATATAACTATCCTATGCAGAATGATTCAAGATTTATCTTATCAGAATTATCTAAGAAAGATAAAATACAAAAACTACATAACGATAGCATATCTTGGTATAATAACTTACCAAATAATATAGATTTAATAATAACTCATGTACCACCATTTAGAAATAAAAGTAATAGTAGGGGTAATAACTCTTGTTACTATACAGAAGTAAAAGAATATAAATCACCAGTATGGATATATGGTCATGATCATAAAGAAGAAGATATAATAATAAATAATACAAGATTAGTATCTAATCCATGGGGTTATGATACTAAAGAATTTAAAATAAAAACATTAACATTAACTAAATAATAAACTAAGATATCAAGTCTTAGTTTTAATACCTATATATTATTTCTATTATGTCCACTATAAGCCTTACTATGTAAGTCTTATTAGTGTTTAATTAAGCTAAGTAAACTTATCTTAATTAAATGTATCCAAGATACCTATTATATATAAGCAGTAGATATATACTAATATTATTTTAGTATAAAGAAGTAATTATATAAATAAAAGTAGAAAAATAATCGTATAGTCATACATAACAAAAAACTATGATATAATAATTTCAGGTGGTGAGATTATGTGTTTAATGTGGAACTTAATAAAAGCATTTACTGATACTCAAGATGATAATAAAAAAGATAATAATGATTTAGAAGATTGGCAAAAAGAATTAGTAAAAGAAAAGAAGTATGATACATTTAACTTTGAAGAGGAAGAGCTAGAAGATGATGACTACTATTCAGATGATGATGAATAAGAAATTTGTCAAAATATATTGATTAAATATAAAAAGTTTGATACAATATAGGCAGTTAAAGGAAGAAAGACGCTTGTACAGGTCTATTTAATAGATTTTGTACTGCGTCTTTTTTGTATTAACTAGAAGTAGGAGTGAAAAGTATGACTGTTAAAGGGAAAATAAAATGGGTTAATAATGAAAGAGGATATGGCTTTATCGACTGCGGAAGTGGTGAAGATATATTTTTCGCTAGTAGTGTACTTAAAAATAAAGAGCCATGTATGCTATCAGATGGTGACATAATTGAGTTTGAATTAACAACAAATAAAGGAAAATATGATTTGCAAAAAGTTGTAATAAAAACAAAAAATACAATTGTCAAAATTGTTAAAAGCGACATATTCAAAGCAATAATTACTGCTATAATTACAGCAATGATAAATAAACAATTAGAAAACAATAATCAAAGCAACATAAATATTAATATTGACTTTGAAAACTGTGATATAAAAATAGTAGAAAGAGAAAGTAATTCTGCGAAGTAAGGAGGTGATTTGGTGGATATTTTAGAAAAGTTAAGAAAACTTAAATTTACAGTATCATTAGATAATGTAGTAATTGCTATATTAATTATAATGGTTGTTGCATTAGCGGTATACCTTATTATAAAGTTAATATTAAAACTTATAAAAGGTAGGGTAAGTATAAAAACAATAACAATAAATGGAATATCAGTGGATTTAGAGTGCAATAGTTATGTCAAAAAACTAGCAAATGAAGTGTGGATAGAACTATCAACAAGGAAGATAGCATTACCATTTGATGAAGAAAATGATGTAATTATTGAAGTGTATAATTCTTGGTATGAAGTGTTTAAAAGGTTTAGGGAAATTCTTAAGGAACTGCCAATAAATAATAATAAAGAAGTGGAAAAATTATCATTGCTAATTCTTAAAATATTAAATGAAGAATTAAGAGGCCATTTAACTAAATGGCAAGCAAGATTCAGAAAGTGGTATAAAGAAAATGAAAATATAATTGGTGAAGATCCTCAAGAAATCCAGAAAAAATATCCACAATATGAAGAGTTAATAAAAGATTTAAAAAGAGTAAATAATAACATGATAATATTTACAGAAGAATTAGATAAAATAAGAAAGGAAGGATAATTATGGAAAAACACAAAGTATTTATTTCAAGATATCATGCAGATGAAGAAGAAGTAAACAAATTTATTGAATATTTTTGCGATGAAAAGGGAGTATTTATAAAGAAAATAGTTGGAGATGATTATGACACAACTATAAATAGCGATGATCCTGATTATATCATGAGAAAAATAAGAGAGGACTATTTAACAGATTCAACAGTTACACTAGTTTTGATAGGAGATGAAACCTATAAAAGAAAATATGTAGATTGGGAAATAGCTTCTACATTGAGAAATGATCCTAACAATAAAAGAAGTGGATTACTAGGAATATATTTACCAGGAAAATCAGATTCAGAAGTTCCTTATAGACTTCAAGATAATGTTGACTGTGGATATGCAAAAGTATACAGCTACCCAACTGGAAAACCAGAAACATTAGAAAAATGGATTGATGAAGCTTATGATAAAAGAAATGATCCAAACTGTGAACCTAAAAATTCAAGAAAACTTTTCGAAAGAAATGGAAGTTAATAAAAAGTAAGTTAGTATTAAATAAAGGAAGCAATACTAAAAATAATGCTTCTTTTATTTAGTAAAAACTTAAAAAAATAAAAATTATATTATATAATATTATATATGACAGAACTTAGTTATTTGGAGGTAAAAGAAGTATGGACACAAGAAAAGAAATGATAATCATCGATAACGAAATAGTAACACCAAAAATATCATATTGTAAATATAACAGCATTAGCGGTGCCTATGTAATAAAATACAAAAATAGTAGTAAGTTTTACAATTACCAAACAGATAGAGTAAAACATCTAAGAGTTTCAGAACAAATAGACCTAACAAAATATAACATCTTCATAAATAACATTAAAGTAAAAGATATAAAAGAAGTTTATGAATTTAACTATGGAAATAACTATTACTACCACATAATTTTAAACAATAATACACATCAAGATTACCTAGATACCCAAGTAAAAATAATAAGCAATAACAAAGACGTAATAGAATACATGCAAAAGGTCGCTGACATAACATCACTTAGTACCGAGGATGGAAAGAAGATACTAAGTGAGCAGATGAAGAAAGTAGAAGTAGATAACTTAGATACAGCATTATCAAACTATCTAAAACTATCAAATAGTATAATAAAAGGAAATAACATGGACTTTCTAATATTTCCTTTTGGTTGTAATTCTAGTCAGTATAAAGCTGTTGAAAATGCTATAAATAATAAAGTAAGTGTTATTGAGGGCCCTCCAGGAACAGGCAAGACACAAACAATACTAAATATCATAGCCAATATACTAATAAGAAATATGAACTGTCAAGTAGTATCAAATAATAATGCTGCTATCGAAAACATCGAAGAGAAACTAAAAAAATACAACCTAGACTTCTTTGAAGCACTCTTAGGAAAAAGTGCCAATAAAAATAATTTTATAGAAAACCAAACAGATAACATTCCATCATTTAAAGAGTACGAAAATATAAATATTGAAGATATAACCAATGTAATAAAAAATAACAATAGCATAGTAAAACAAATCTATACCAGTAGACAAAATATAGCTATACTAACTCAAAATAAAAATGACCTAACACTAGAATACAAATACTTTAAAGAATACATAAGAAATCAAAATATTAATCTTATAGAACTAACAAGAATAAATACAAATAACTTACAAAAGTTATGGAATGAATTAATGAATACCGATAAACTAACACTATTAAATAAATTAAAATATATATTCATATATCAAATAGGAGACTTCTCATTCTATAAAAATAATATTGAAATAATAATAAATACCATTCAAAATAATCTATACCAAACACAAATAAAATCATTAGAAGAACAAATAACCAAAGAACAATCATTTGTAGAAAAAAACAAATATATAGAAACAACCTTTATAAACTCATCAATGATTTATCTAAAGAAATACCTATCACAAAAATATAAAGAACCAAGAAAAAAATATACATATCAAGAAATAAAAAAAGATAGCACTAATTTTATAAAAGACTATCCAGTTATTCTAAGCACTACTTACTCATCAAGAAACACTTTCAAAGAAGATTTTAAGTTTGACTATATAATAATGGATGAATCAAGTCAAATAGATGTAGTAACAGGCCTTTTAGCATTATCATCCGCTAAATACGCTGTTGTAATAGGAGATGAAAAACAATTACCAAATGTCGTACCAGATAAAGTGAAAGAAAAGACAGAAAAAATATTCAAAGAATACAATATAAATAATGGTTATAGTTATTCATTAAATAGTTTCTTAAGTAGTGTTAAAAATATCATAGAAGCAGTACCAAAAGTAATGTTAAAAGAACACTATAGATGTCATCCTAAAATAATAAACTTCTGTAATAAAAAGTTCTATAATAATGAACTAGTAATAATGACTGAAGATAAAGATGAACAAGATGTTATAAAAGTAATAAAAACTAATAAAGGAAATCATAAAAGAGATAATACAAGTCAAAGACAATTAGATATAATAAAAGAAATACTACCAAAACTAAAAACTAATGATGTAGGAATAATAGCACCATATAATAATCAAGTAGAATTAATAAAGCAAAATATTCAAGATATGGAAGTAAGTACAGTTCATAAGTTTCAAGGTAGAGAAAAAGATGCTATGATAATATCAACAGTAGATGATGAAATATCAGACTTTGTAGCGGATTCTAATATATTAAATGTAGCCATATCTAGAGCAAAGAAAGAATTAATATTTATAGTAACTGGTAATAATATAAAGAATCAAAATATAAAAGATTTTATAGATTATACCAAATATATAAATATGGAAGTAGAAGAAAGTAATATATATTCAGTATTTGATTTATTATATAAACAATATGAAAAAGAAAGATTAGATTATTTTAAAAAACATAAAAAAATATCAGACTATGATTCAGAAAATATCATGTATCATTTACTAAATAAAGTATTAGAAAATTATAAAGACTTAACATTTACTTTTAGATATCCCGTAAATATATTAATAAAAGATAAAACATTATTAACAGAAGAAGAAAGAAAATATGCTTCTCATCATAATACTCATATAGATTTCTTAATATATAATAAAATAAGTAAAATACCATTATTAGTGATAGAAGTAGATGGATATAAATATCATAAAAAAGATAATAAACAAAAAGAAAGAGATATATTAAAGAATAATATACTATCTAAATATAATATACCATTAATAAGATTAACTACTAATGGTAGTAGAGAAGAAAGTGTTATAAGAAGTAAATTAGATGAGATAGTTAGTGATAAATAATTATATATATTTTATTATGTTCACTATAAGCCTTACTATGTAAGTCTTATTAGTGTTGTTATTAGCCTA
>CAKPSW010000024.1 GCA_934183705.1 uncultured Bacilli bacterium
TTATTTTATCTTCATAACTTATTTTAGTCATATAAAAACCTCGCTTCTTATGTCCAAGAAACGGGGTTCATATCAAATGCTATACCTTATTATTCAGATTCTTTGATGCTAATTGTTTTCTTTGTTTCAACTTGCTGTTTCTTAGGGCAAGTAAGTGATAGGATACCATTTTTAAAGTTGGCATCTATTTCATCTTCATTAACATCTCCTAAGAAGAAAGTTCTTGTTACTTTGCTGTAGCTCTTTCTTTCACGATGAAGATATTTTTTATTTTCTTCTTCCTCATCATTTTTTTCGAATGTTACAGTTAACTCTCCTTTATCTACTGAAATGGTTATATCGTCTTTTTTGTAGCCTGGTGCTTCCATCTCAACGCATATTTTTCCATCTTTTTCATATACATCACATTTGATATTTTCTTCTCCTTTAAAGAAACTATCATCAAAAAACAATCTACTTGGCAACATATAAACCACTATCCTTTCTTTATTTGTTTACCATAATTTATTGTTTATTTGTAAGTAATATATCTTTTTTTACTTACATTATGAGTATATCACTTTAATTAGCAATTGTCAATAGCAATTGCTAATTTTTTTAATTATTGATATTTACTTTCTATACCGAAATATTCTTCTAGAGTTAGATAATCACCGTTATTATATATTTCTTTAGCTAGTTTTTTTCCTACATATCTTATATGCCATGGTTCATATGTATAGCCTGTAATATCTTCTTTTCCTTTTGGATATCTAATGATAAAGCCATATTTATAGGAATTTTCTCTTAGCCAGTTACTTTCGTTTGTGTTATCGAAAGATATATCTACTGTATTTAAATCTAGTACTAGACCTGTTTGATGTTCTGAAAATCCTGCGCGAGCTGAATATGTATCCGCTGCTTCTTTTCCATCCATTCTTACATAGTTATTATATATGTATTCTTGATCTTGATATGATCTATAGCCACTTGAAGCGTATATATTTAACCCTGCTGCTTTGGCATCGTTTTTTAATTCATCAAAGGCTTTTTTAGCAAAGTCTACTATTTTAATATAGCCATTTATATCCTCTAAGTTATTAGGGGCAAACCCACTAGGTAGACTATATGTTTTATTTACTATTATGGTATCACCTATATATGTTACTCCTCTATCGTTTTTAATAGTATATCCCTTAGATGATTTACTAGTAGTTATATCTTTATTTTCTTTGACTATTAACTTAAATTCTTTTGATGCTTCATTTTTAGAAGAATCTTTTGCTTTATATGTAAGAGTATATTCTCCTGGAACTTCTATATTATACTTTCCTTCTAGAGATGGAGTTATTTCTTCTTTACTGTTATCTGATACTTCTATTTGTGTTAATAAATCAGGAACTTTGGTAAAGGCTAATACTTCTATATCTTTTGCATTATTTATACTTGGTGGTGTAGTATCTTTTACTATTAGTGTAATATGTCTTTCTTCATTGTCATAGTTAAATTTTCCTTTATATGTTCCAGGTTTATATACTTTTCCTTCTTCTATTTCAATATTATCCCATACTATTTCTTTTTCTGGGGTAGTATTATGATATAAATAATCATTCATTGTAGGCACCTTACTACCTGCTTCAATAGTTAGTTTATCTTTATATTTAAATATATGGTTTATTGTTTCTTTATTTATTAATGTTATATATATAATAATACCAATTATTAATATAATGCTTGCTAGTATTATTATTAATTTCTTTCTATTTATTTTCTTTTTTTCCATATTCTTTCCTCAACTTTTTATAGCAACGACGACATACTGAATCGTATTCTGAATCGATGCCATCAATAGCAATTTGTTCTCCTTCAAATACTGGAATATATTCTTCATTTATTTTGTTAAGTCTAAGATTAAATGTTGCTTTATTACCACATTTACATATGGCTTTCATTTCTTCTATTTTATCCGCTATTTCAAATAGTCTTAAACTTCCTGGAAATACATGCCCGAAGGCATCTGCTCTTAGGCCATAGCAAAGAACTGGTATATTGAAATTATCTACTACATCTGATAATTCGTCTACTTGTTTTGGAGTTAAGAACTGAGCTTCATCTACTATTATAACATCGACATTATTATTTAATAGATGGTAAGCTATTAGTCCATAGACATCAACATTAGAAGGTAGAACATAATCAGTATTTAATTCGGCTCCTGATCTACTTTGTATCTTTGCTCCAGCTTTTTTGTCATCCCCTGGTTTTATTATTAATACTTTTTTATTGCCTTTAAAAGGATCTATATAATTATAATATGTTTTTATTATTTCTGTTGTTTTTCCACTTTTCATTGCTCCATATTTAAAATATAATTTTGCCATTATTTACCCCCTACTTCTTAGCTCTTGGATGAGCTAAATTGTATGTTTTTTTTATTTGTTCGTTTGTAATATGTGTATAGATACTAGTTGTATTAAGTGATTCATGTCCTAATAATTCTTTTACTGTCATTAAATCCATTCCATTTTCTAGTATATCAGTAGCAAAGGTATGTCTTAATGTATGAGGACTTATTTTTATATCTAAAGAGGCTTGAGATACTTTTTTATTTATTATTTCTCTAATATATCTTTCGGATAATTTATTACCATTCTTATTTAGAATAAGATATTCACTACTTTTTTTATTAAAATAATTATAGCCGTCTTTTAAATAGGTATCTAGAGCTTTTTTGGTATGATTGTTATATATTACTATTCTTTCTTTATTTCCTTTACCTAATACTTTTATTAGTTTTTCTTTTCTATTAATATCTTTAATTTTGATATTTACTAGTTCACTTACTCTTATTCCTGTAGCATAAAGAAGTTCAATAATTAAAGTATCTCTTTGTTCTATAGGAGTATCATCATTGCAAACAGAAAATAATTTTTCAAGTTCACTATCTTTAAGAAACTTAGGTAAATATTTTTCTCTTTTGGGATTAGATATATTATTAAAATAATTATCTTTAGTAATATCTTCTCTTATTAAGTAATTATATAATCCACGAATACTACTTAACTTTCTACTAATAGAGGATTTAGTAATACCTCTATCATATAAGTATTTCATATACTTATATGATATCTCACTAGATATAGATAAAATATTAGTAAAATTATTAAGTAAAAATTCATTATACTCAATTAAATCATCTTTATATGATATTATAGTTTTATCACTATACTTTCTCTCTATTTTTAAATATTCTAAATACATATCTATATATTTCATACTCATCACATTATTATTATAACATTAAAAGAAAATATAGTAAATTATATTAACTTATAGTTAATATAATTTTATATTTTAACCTTCTTTAAAAAGAAAAAGTATCTACTTTCTAGATACATACTTACCATCTTTAGTAGATACAATAATAGCTTCACCTTGTTCAATAAATAAAGGAACTTTTACTAACATACCAGTTTCAATAATAGCATCTTTAGTAGCATTAGTAGCGGTATTACCTTTAATACCAGGTTCAGTCTTAGTAATAACAAAGTCAATTTTCTCTGGAAGTTCTATACCAAGCATTTCTCCTTCAAAGAAAATAAGAATAACTTCTAATCCTTCTTTTAGATATTTTACTTCATTTTCTATTTGCTTTTTATTTAATTCAACTTGTTCATATGTTTCCATGTTCATGAAACTATACGTATCGCCATCTGCATAAAGAAATTGCATCTTTTGTTTTTCAACATGAGCAGTAGGTACTTTAATACCAGCATTAAATGTATATTCAGCAATTGAACCAGTTCTTAAATTCTTAAGCTTAGCTTTTACAATAGCGGCTCCTTTACCAGGTTTAACATGATTAAATTCTAAAACTTGATATAAGTTACCATCATAGTTAATTGTTTGACCATTTTTAAAGTCATTAACATTTATCATCTTCTACCCTCCTATTTTTTTGTTTCTTTGTGTTTTGTTGTCTTACGACAATGTTTACAATATTTATTTAATTCTAATTTCTCTGGAGTGTTCTTTTTATTTTTTTCTTCTGTATAATTTATATTTTTACAATCTTGACACATCAAAGAAACTAATGCTCTATTTTCGTTTTTCTTTGCCATTATTACTCCTCCTCCCAAAGACATCTACCTAATTATATCATATTTTTATTATTTTATACAACTATTTTTTTGTTTTTTCCATATTTTATAAGAATATAAGTTAAAAAAATAACTAGAATAACTAGCTATTTTTAATTTTTTCAATATATTTATTAACTTTATAAGACCACTCAGGATCTTCTGCATATTTTGGATTCATTTCATCAGCGGTAGTTAAACCGTAATCAACATAGTTTACTTTTATGTTTGATATAAAACCATATATACCATCTTCAAGAGTATCATAAGCTTTATATGCTCCACAGCCATCACCTTTTTGACCTCCTACGTTATTACATGACTTTGTTATATATGAACAATTCCATGTACATCCTGTTTCATGCATAGCTATTGCTACGGCTAAATATGGATCTACTCCTAAATCTATAGAGTGTTTAGCAAAAGATTCACCTTTTCCTGATAGGTCTGAAGATAATACTCTGTTTAGTTTATCTGTTAATTCTTCCATGGTCAAATTATCAAAAACTTCCACTCTAGAAGGGATTTCTTCTATCTCCTCTTCTGTAGTTTCTTCTTTTATTTCTTCATTATTAATTAAATCAACACTAACAAGTTCCTCTGTATATACAGCAGGATTATATAACTCATTAATATATACAATATCTTTATTATCAATTACTTTGTTATAATAAATTATACTAGTACTTATTCCTAAAGTTAATAAAGAAGCCATCATAACTCTTATGAGCCCGCTTGGTTTCATTTTTTTCACTTCTTTCCGTCTTTTTGAAAAAGACGAGTGTTATTATAACAAATTTAGATTATTTTGTCAAATCTTGTTCCTAAAATAATACTATTTAGTACCTTCTAACATTCTATTTTTGTTTTCTTTTTCTATTTGTTTTAAGCTTTTATTTGGCCTTGGTAAATCTTCAGGCATTGTACCTCCTAGTTCTTTGATAGTATTTCTTATCTTGTTTCCTACTTCATAATGTGTTTTTGTTGCTTCACTTTCAGTACTTATATTTTCTCTTTTTAATTTTTGCTCTGTTTGGGATATTCTAAACAGATTAGCAATTAACTCTTCACTACCCATATTATCTAGGATGTCTTCTCTGTATCTTAATCCTTTTCTTTTAGCAATATCATCTGCTGTTTCGCCATTATATAATCCTTTATATCCTGCATTATGAAACTTATCGAAGTTTTTTACGCCTGCATCTCTTGCAGCTTTATTTAATGAGTAGTTACCTTTTTTAGTTAAACTTCTTTGATATAGTCTTTTTTCATCTTCGGTTAAACTAGAATATTCTCTTTCGGTTAATTCCATTTTTCTAGTTTGCACAGCGAAATAAGTTTGAGCAAGAGCAACACTATTTTTCCTACTATCTCCATTTTGAGCTATTAGATAACAAGCATATCTTGATAGTTTGTAATCAGTAATGATTTTTACACCACCATTTGGCATATTTGATGTTTTGTCGGCGCCGACAAAATGTTCTAAAGCCTTATAACCGCTTGATTCACAAGCAATTTTTGCTTTATTAATTACACCTTCAAATTTTCTCCATTCAGTATATTGTAATGCTTCTTGTAGCTCTCTAGCAGACCAATATTCGTTTCCATATTCATCGATATGTTTTATACCCTCAAATGTAGTATTATTGTTATTAATTTCTAAATTATTCATTATATTACCCCCTTCTTTATAATAACCATATTAATTATATCATAAATCATATGTTATTTCTATATTAACTATACTTTTTTCTTCTTTTTTACACTAGAAAAAGAGAACTATTGTAGTGAAGTTGTAATATAAAAGTGGACATAAAAAAAGATGTTCCACTTTTTGTTTGATATAATTAATTATTTGATATAAT
>CAKPSW010000025.1 GCA_934183705.1 uncultured Bacilli bacterium
GAATATATATCTTTCATATCTTCATATAATTCATCTGCTGTAAGAGTCATACCATCTATTGTTGCTACTGGTTGTGTGCCATCTTTTAATGTAGCTATTCTATCAGGCCATATTAATACTACTACTAATACAGTTGCTAGGATACCTCCTAGTGCACCATAAATTGCTAAATGATATTTATCAAAGAATTCATAAAATTTAAATACTTTATCATTCTCTTTATTTACTTTTTTCTTTGGTGTTTCTTTTACTTCATCTTTCTTAATATTTTTTTCCTTTTTACTTTTTGTGTTTTTGGATTGATTTTTTGTTTCCTTTATTTCTTTTTTTACTTCTTTATTTTTTTTATTTTTCTTTTCTTCCATGTTTATCTCCTTTCTTAAGATACATTAATATAATAACAAATATAAATGGAAAATACAAGTTTATTTTTTAAATATGGTTAATTTACCATATTTTCTATTTATATTTTTTTATATAGTTTGTTTGCCTAACACCTTTTTTTTATTTTTCCATAAAATATTGTGAATAGAAAAAAAGGAGGAATGTATATGGGTAACTGTGGAACATGTGGTTCATCAGCCGCTATTGTTTTAGTTTTATTTATTCTACTTATAATTATACTAGGCGCTTGGATATAATAAAGGAGGTTAAAAAATATGTCTGGAAATAGTTCGTGTAAAGGAAGTAATGGCTTCTTAGTTGTAATTGTTTTATACATTCTACTTGCCATTATAATAGGTTCTGCTTTCTTTTGTTAAAATATCTTAAGTTAAGAAACTATCTTCGGATAGTTTTTTTGTATAATAAAAAGTAGGATGTCCTACTTTAATATATTATATATTTCCTCTACTGGTATTTTTTTTTCATTATTATATCTAGGTATTAGATGTAAATGAAAATGTTTTACTTCTTGACCTAAGCCATTATTTTCCGCTAAAGATATTCCATCATAGTTTAATTTTTCTTTTAATAATTTTGCTATGTCTTTAGCTACTTTTAATACATGATATAAAGTTTCATCATCTATATCAAAAAAATCTTGATAATGTTTTTTTGGTACTATTAATGTATGACCGTTATGATTTGGATTAACATCTAAAAATACTTTTACTATATCATCTTCATATAAAGTATATGATGGTAATTCATTATTTACTATTTTACAAAATATATCCATTTTTATTACCTCCATATTTAAGTATAACAAAAAAAAGAAAATAAATAAATATTTTCTTATGTGAATATCTGCGAATACTCATTATATTTTGTAAAGTAATATCTTTTTTTATACAAAGTATTAACTTTTTTAATTATTTTTGTTATTATGATAGTAATAGAAAGTGAGGATTTTATGAGAAAAGATATTACATTACTTGTTTTGGCTGCTGGAATGGGTAGTAGATTTGGAGGTCTTAAACAGATAGAACCTTTCGGGCCTAATGGGGAATTTATTATTGATTATTCTGTTTATGATGCTGCTTTAGCAGGATTTAATAAGGTTGTCTTTATTATAAAAAAAGAAAACTATGAATTATTTAAGGAAACTATAGGAAAAAGAATAGAAAAATATATTAAAGTGGAATATGCTTTTCAGGAACTAACTAATATTCCTTCGGGTTATGTACTTCCAGAAGATAGAAATAAACCTCTTGGTACCGCTCAAGCTGTATTGTGTGCTAAAGAATATATAAATGAGCCTTTTGCTATGATTAATGCTGATGATTTTTATGGAAGAGATGCTTTTATACAAGCTTATAATTATCTGTCTAATATTAGTGAAAATTCTAATAATTATGGTATGATTGGTTATAAAACCGCTAATACACTAACAGAAAATGGTTCTGTCAAAAGAGGAATTTGTGACGTTGACAATAATGGATACTTAATTAAAATTACAGAAAGTAAAGTATACAGAGATAATGGTACTATTATAGCTGAGCCTCTTAGTGGAGATAATTCTTTTACAGTAGGTGATGATACTACTGTTAGTATGAATTTCTTATTATTTACACCTACTATTTTTGATTATATTGAAGAATTATTTCCTAAGTTTTTTGAAGATAATAAGGATAATTTATTAACTAGTGAATATTTAATTCCTGAAGTACTTAGTTCTTTAATTGTTGATGGCAAAGCTAGTTGTAAGGTTATTTTAACTACTGCCAATTGGTATGGAGTTACTTATAAGGAGGATGCTCCTTCGGTAAAAAATGCTATTAATAATTTAATTACTAATGGAGAATACAAGCAAAATATTTGGAAGTAATTATGTTAAATTATGTTATTTACAAAAATCTATTTAATTTTTAATTCTTATTTGATATAATTAAGGTGTAAGAAAGGATGATGTATATGAAATACAATATTCGTGGAGACAAAATGATAGTTACAGATGCTATCAAAGATTACACTGAAAGCAAGCTAAGTAGACTTGAAAAATATTTTAAGGATGATGATATTACCGCTAATGTTCTTACAAGAGTAAGAGGTAATGCTCAAATAGTAGAAGTTACTATTCCTACTAGTAAGTTTATTTTAAGAAGTGAAGAGGAAAATGATGATTTATATGCCGCTATTGATTTAGTAACAGATAAATTAGAAAGACAAATAAGGAAGAATAAAACTAGATTGAATAGAAGCACTAAGGAGAGTGTTAAAGAATTTAATTTTGATTATGAAATAGAGACTAACGATGAAGATGCTAAAGAAAAAATCGTTAAAAGAAAAAATATAGAGATGAAGCCTATGGATGAGGAAGAAGCTATTTTAGAGATGGAACTTCTTGGTCATAACTTCTTTGTATACAAGGATATGGATACTAATAAAGTATGTGTATTATACAAAAGAAAAGATGGAGATTATGGTTTAATTGAAACTAAATAGTAATTAAGTATCAACAATTATGTTGGTACTTTTTATGTTTTTGACATTTCTTTATTGTTATGTTATAATATTCCACCGAAAGGAGCGAAGGTATTATGAAAAATAATCAAAATGAATTATTATATTTTTCAAGAGCAGAGCAATCTAATTTTACTACCGCTGACAAAACTAATATTATTGAACTAGTACATTTAATGTGTAAAAATGTTAGAACTGGAGAGGATACTTTACTTTTCTTTTATCACTTTCCATTCCTTCCTAAAAAAGATGATTCGAATTTTAATTACTATGATGAAATATATAATGCTACTGGAAATTTTGATATTTTATGGGATTTAACAGATAAAGGTATTAATCCTGTTTCACTTACTTTTGAGGAAGTACAATCTATGTATCGTATATTAATAAATAGGGGAGTAAAAGAAAATGATGTTTATTATGAAATGATGAAGTCACTTCATAATAAACCTAAAAGTAGAGTTAAGAGTAAATAGTAAAATTTATTAATCTAAGTATCAACAGTAATTGTTGGTACTTTAATTATATAATAAATAAATAAAACTATATAAGTTTTTTTAGTTCTTATATAGTTTTTACTTTTGTATTTTTTATTGATTGTGTTTCTGACATTTCAAGTATGATTTGTTTTTCTTTGGTACTAAAAATGTAATCGAATCTTTCTAGCCTATCATAACCAATAGTAGATATTTTTTTAGAAACTATTTCTTTGAAATCAACATTTTGCAAATATTCTAATAATTTTTTATTTGTTTGAAGTGCATATCTTAATGGAAAATTACGTCCCTCAATTGGAGAGACATTAGTATCCAAACTATAGCCTTCTTTTAGTTTAAAAGTTATTCCATTGTAGTCAACATATTTATTAAATGTATTTGTTGTTAAATCATCTTTAAACTCAAATAAGTTTAACTTATAATTGTCTAACGATAGTTTTCCTAAAGTATATGTGAATAACATACTATCAACACTATCAAAACCAAGTACAAATAATGAAGATACCAACATTTCACTATTAATATTAATCATAAACCCTCCTTTGTTTCTTTTATAATATCATATAATATTTTTTTTGTCTATTAAAACATCTACAAATGGTGTGGATAGTTTTATTTTACAATATTACATTTTTCTTCAATAGATAAATTAAAATAATAATTGCTACTATTTTATCAAAAAAAGTATAAACTTTTTTGCTTATACTTAATTAGTTAGTTATTAAATTATTTTCTTCATTAACTTGTTTTTGCAATAATTCTAAATCTTTAATGCTCTTATTATCTTTCAATACTTTCATTTGTCTTCTTGCTGAATTATTAAGTCTTACTAGTCTTTCACTTTGTGGAACTTTTTCTTCAATTAATTCTGCATTTGTATTTTGTAAGTTGTTTAAGATTACTAAATGAAGCAAATCTGTATAATCTCTTATATTTCCATTTTTTGCAAGTTGCGGATTTTTTTCTCTCCATTCTTTTGCTGTCATACCAAATAATGCAACATTTAAAACATCAGCTTCTTCGGCATAAACAAATTTCTTTTGTTCTTCTGTAAGTGTCGGAACAATATGAGTTTTTACTGCATCAGTATGAACAACATAGTTTAATTTAGATAAAATTCTATTTACCTGCCAATCTATTTTTTCCTGATATGCTTCATTAGTTTTCAGTCTTTCAAATTCAGTTATTAAATATAGTTTAAACTCAGGAGATAACCAACTTGCAAATTCAAATGCAATATCTGGGTGAGCATAGGTTCCAATACTATATCTCCCACCTTTTGAAACTATTCCTATTGCATTAGTCCTTTTTATCCACTGTGTTGGTGACATTGCAAATGAATTTTTTCCATATTCTGTTTTAATTTGGTCGAATTCGACCAAATTAAAATCTAGATTATGAAGTTCTTCCCATAATCCAATATAATCAATAGTATTTATTCTTCTTAACCAATTTTTTACCGTAAAAGACGGATCGCTAGAATTTTGATATTTAGCCAAATCAGTTAATGATATGTAATTGGCATTTCCTACTCTTAGTATTCCTATTTTATTTTCTTTAACAATTATTTCTGATGTAATTAAATCTTTTTTCAATCTTCTTCCCCCTCCCAATGGAAATTATATCATACTTTTCTTATTTTACATATAGTTTATATGAGAAAAATTATTCTATCAACAAATACTATGGATAATTTTATTCTATATTTTATTTATATCAACATATACTGTTAATAACTTAGAAAGTTTTAAAGACTTGTGGCTTTAAAACTATTTTTTGAAGACCTTAGGCTTCAAAAACACCAAAGTGACCATAGGCACGAGGTAAAACTATAATAAAATAAAGGAAATATTAAATATTTACTAGTTTTTTTCTTTAAAATATAGTAAAATATTATCTAGGAGATGGTTAAATTGTTTAAAGGTTTAAAGAAATTATTTGACAATGAATAT
>CAKPSW010000026.1 GCA_934183705.1 uncultured Bacilli bacterium
ATTAATATGGGAATAAGAGATGCTGTAGAATTTGGACCATTTTTAATAGTTAATGGGAAGAGTGCTTTTATTAATGGTAATGGTGGATATGGTACTCATCCTAGAAGTGCTATTGCGCAAAGACAAGATGGTATAGTATTATTTTTAGTAATTGATGGTAGAAGCCTAAAAAGTAAAGGTGCTGATATGAATCATTTAGTAGATATACTTCTTAGATATCATGCTTATAATGCTGCTAATCTAGATGGTGGTAATTCTAGTGCGCTAGTTATAAATAATGAATTAATAAATCATCCATTTAATTGGGATAATAAGGAAGAAACAAGACCAATACCTGATGGGTTTATAGTTAAAGAGTAAATACTCTTTTTTTTAATATCAAAAAAATGTTGCAACGTTCAAAAAAAAGTGATATAATCTAATTATGAACAAAAGATAGTTCAAGAAGGAGAGAAAAAAATGAAGAAAAAAATAATATTTTTAGGATTAGCATTTATGTTATTACTAACAGGGTGCGGTTCTAACAAAGATAGAGTAGTAATATATAGCTCTATGGAAGAAGAAAGAAATCAAGACTTAAAAAAAATGGCAAAAGAAGAATTTCCAGATATGGATATTGTGGTTCAATACATGGCTACAGGAAACAGTGCTGCCAAAATTAAAAATGAAGGCACTAAAGTAGAAGCAGATATAGTGTTGGATCTAGAAACTGCCCATATGAAAGATGTAGAAGATAATTTTGCAGATTTATCTGATTTTGATACTAGTATTTATTTAGATGGTGTAAATAAATCAAGTAATTATTTAATATGGACTAAATATACTATGAATTTAATTATTGATAATAAGTATTTTAAAGAGCATAATTTAAGTATTCCTAAAACTTATGAAGACTTATTAAAACCAGAATATAAAGGATTAATAGCAATGCCTGATCCAAAAACTTCAGGTACTGGTTATGGTTTTTATTTAAATGCTGTTAATATTATGGGAGAAGATAATGCAATAGAATATTTTAAGAAATTGAAAGATAATTTAAGAGAATATACAACTTCTGGTTCTGGCCCAACAAATTTATTAAAACAAGGTGAAATTGCTATCGCTATGGGTATGACTTCACAAGGAGTTGGAGCAATTAATGAAGGATATGACTTTAAAATTGTCGCACTAGATACAGGATCACCATATAATACTACATCATTTGGTATTATTAAGGGTAAAGAGACAAATGAAAATGTAAGAAAAGTATTCCAGTGGTTGATTAATGATTTTGGTAAATATGATAAAGAACATTATCTTCCAGATATAATATTAAAAGATCAAGATAATAAGGTAGAAAACTATCCTACTGATTTAGTTGACGCTGATATGGCAGGAATAGATAGTATAGAGACAAAAGATAAGTTAACAGAGAAGTGGGGAGAAGTAAATGGTTAATCTTAAGATAAATAACCTTACTAAAGTATATAATAATAAAACAGTATTAAATAATATTAGTTTTGAAGTTAATGATGGTGAGTTTTTATCGATATTAGGACCTTCTGGATGTGGTAAAACAACCTTACTAAAGATTTTAATTGGTATAGAAAGTCCTACGAGTGGTGAAATTATTAAGAATGAGAAGGATATTACAAACTTAGATCCTTCTAAAAGAGGAATGGGTATAGTTTTTCAAAACTATGCTCTATTTCCCAATATGAATGTTCTAAATAATGTTATGTATGCATTAAATTTAAAATTAAAAAATAAGGATAAGGCTAAAAAAGAAGCTATGAAAGTATTAAAAGTAGTAAATATGGAAGAACATATAAATAAATATCCACATGAATTATCAGGTGGACAGCAGCAAAGGGTTGCAATAGCAAGAACACTTTCATTAAAGCCAGATATTATTTTGTTTGATGAACCAATGAGTGCATTAGATGCTGATAATAGATTAATACTAAGAAGAGAATTAAAAGCTCTTCAGAAGGAATTTAAAACAACGATGATATATATAACTCACGATCAGGAAGAAGCCTTTTCATTATCAGATAGAGTAATGGTAATGAATAATGGCAACATCGAGCAAATAGATGTACCAAACAAAATATTTAATTATCCAAAGAATGACTATGTTAGAAACTTTGTTACTAACCATTTAAAAGAAAAAGTATCATCAATAGAAAAATGTACAGGAATTGATTTATAATGAAAAAGAAAAGTAAAATAAGTATATTAATTTTTATATTTTTATTAGTAACCGTTTTTTATCCACTACTAGAAATGTTAATTAGGGTAGAATGGTCTGATTTTGGATCGTTGGTTTCGTCTTTTGCTTTTAGAGAAGCATTATCTAATTCATTAATAGTAACAAGTATATCAACTATAATATCAATATTGATGGCATATCTACTAGCTTTTACATTAAATAGAACAAATATAAAACATAGAGCAGTATTAAAATTATTATTTACTCTGCCAATGCTTATACCATCTATATCTCATGGACTTGGATTAATAAATTTATTTGGTGCTAATGGAATAATATCAAAGTCATTAGGCTTTAATATCATTGGAAGTTATGGAATTATACTTGGTTCTATTATGTATTCCTTCCCAGTAGCATTTTTAATGTTAGATGATGGCTTTAATTATATTGATAATAATATGTATAGTACTGCTAAAGTACTTGGATTAAATAAATGGCAAACATTTAAGAAGGTAACTTTGTGTTATTTAAAAAAACCATTATTATCAGCTATATTTGCAGTATTTACAATGATATTTACCGATTATGGTGTACCATTAGCGGTAGGTGGAAAGTTTATTACTCTGCCTGTATTTTTATATAAAGAAGTAATAGGATTACTTGATTATTCTAAGGGAACAATGATAGGATTATTCTTGCTTATTCCTGCTATCATATCATTTTTATTTGATAATTTTTCTAAAGATTATAGTAGTGGTGAGTTTGAAGGTAAGGAATATAAAATTAGTTCTAATAAAAAGAGAGATGTAATATTAACTACGTTTGTTTATTTAATAATAGCTTTTATATTTTTAATATTAGGATCATTTATCTACTATGCTTTTGTAAATAACCCTGTAATAGATAATACATTATCATTTAAACATTTTGAATATATTATAGATAATAATATTAGTAAATATATATTTAATTCCTTATTTATAGCCCTTCTAGTAGCTATATTTGGAACCATTATGGCATATTTTGCAGCTTATACAACCGCTAGAATAAAAGGAAAATCAGCAAAAATAATACATATATTAACAATAATATCTTTAGCAATACCAGGAATAGTATTAGGATTATCGTATTCAATAGGTTTTAGAGATAGTTTTATATATAATACATTTATAATTATGATTATAGTAAATGTTATTCACTTTATAGCTTCACCATATTTAATGGCCTATAATGCTCTAGAAAAAGTAAATCAAAACTATGAAGTTGTTGCTAAGACATGTAATATTAGTACATTTAGAATAATAATGGATGTAATAATACCATGTACTAAAAAAACAATAAGAGAAATGCTAGCTTATTTCTTTGTTAATTCCATGGTAACAATATCTGCTATTACATTTTTATTTAATACCAAAACGATGCCATTATCACTACTTATAAATAATTATGAAGGAAATATGATGCTAGGAGAAGCTGCTATTATATCGTTAATAATATTATTCTTTAATATAATAGTAAAAGGTATAATATATATAATAAATAGAAAAGAAAGTAGGAGAAGTATAAATGAATATAACATATAATGAATTTCAAATATTAACATATATTGAAAAAGAAAATAGAGAATTGTCTCAAAGAGAAATATCTAAAGCAACTAATCTTTCTTTAGGTACAGTAAACAAAACTATCACTAATTTATTAGAAAGAAAATTAATAAATGAAGATAATTTAATAACCAAAGAAGGATTAAATTCACTAAAGCCATATAGAGTAAAAAGAGCTATCTTTTTAGCGGCTGGTTTTGGTTCTAGAATGGTACCAATAACTTTAAATACCCCTAAACCAATGGTATTAGTAAATGGAAAAAGAATAATAGAAACACTACTTGATGCTGTAGTGAAAGCACAAATAGAAGAAATAATAATTGTAACAGGATATTTAAGTGAACAATTTGAAGTATTATTAAAAAAATATCCAAATATAAAATTTGTATATAATGATAAATATAATGAAATGAATAATATTTCATCAGCATATATGGTAAAAGATAAATTTCAAAATAGTTATGTATTAGAATCTGATTTAGTACTATACAATCCTAATATTATAAGAAAATATGAATACTACTCTAACTTTCTAGGTAAGAAGGTAGAAGTAACAGATGATTGGTGTATAGAATCAAAAAATGGTATTATTACTAAAGAAAAATTAGGGGGATATAACTGCCATCAAATGTATGGAATATCATACTATGATGAAGAAGATGGTAAAAAAATAGAAAAAGATATAGATAAAGTATTTAATATGCCTGGTGGAAAAGAAAAATATTGGGAACAAGTAATTTTAGATGTATGCAAAAACAACTATAAAATACATGTAAGAGAATGCTGTGAAGGAGACATTATAGAAATAGATACATTTAACGAACTAAAAGCCATTGATAAAACTTATGATGTATAAAGAATATTATGGAAAAGTAATATTCTTTTTTATATTTAATAAAAATCATATAAATATAGTTGCACTGTTCTAAAATTAGTAGTATAATGTAATAAATGAACAAATATTGCTTAAAATATTAAAAATAATGTTCATTTAAAAATAATAGTATAACAAAATATACAGAAAAGAGGTATAACATGCAAGCGATTATGTTAGCGGCTGGTAAAGGATCTAGATTAGGAAAATATACTAAAAATAATACTAAATGTATGCTTGATGTACATGGAGAAACATTGTTAGAAAGAACAATAGATGCTTTGTTAGAAGCTGGTATTAAAGATTTTATCTTGGTACTTGGATATAAGAAAGATAATGTAAAAAAATTTATTAAAGAAAAAGAATTAGATAAGAAAATTAATATTACTTATGTTGATAATGATGTGTATGATACTACTAATAATATTTATTCGCTTTATTTGGCTAAAGATTA
>CAKPSW010000027.1 GCA_934183705.1 uncultured Bacilli bacterium
AGGTATTTATATTATCATAAACAATAAGACAATGATAAAATAAAGAAAGGATGATGAAATGAACAATATAGTGGTAACTGATAATATAAAGATAGAAAATATGATATATGAAATTAGAGGTAAGCAGGTCATGTTAGATTCTGATTTAGCTAAACTCTATAATGTAGAAACAAAAAGAATAAACGAAGCGGTTAAAAATAATATAGAAAAATTTCCTGAAAGATATTGTTTTAAACTTAATGATGAGGAATCAAACAACTTGAGGTCGAAATTTTCGACCTCAAAAATAAATAGTCATGGAGGAAGAAGATATAATCAGAGAGTATTTACAGAACAAGGTGTATATATGCTTGCTACGATTTTAAAAAGTAAAGAAGCAACAAAGATAACAATTGCAATAATGGACACATTCGTAGTAATGAAAAGTATAATAAATACTTCATTAATAGAACAAAAATATATTAACAAATTAGTATTAGAACACGATAGTAAAATTGATTTAATACTAGATAAATTAAATACTAATGAAGAAATTAACCATATCTTTTATGAAGGACAAATATATGATTCATATTCACTACTTATAGATATATTATCTAAAGCAAAGAAAGAAATAATTATAATAGATAATTATGCAGGTAAAAAACTATTTGATATCATTAAAGATATTAATATCAAAGTAAAAATATATACAGAAAATATAGATAATATTTCTAAAGAGAAGTATGAAAAACAATATAATAATCTAGAAATAATAAATACTAATATATTTCATGATAGATTTATTATAATAGATAATAGAGTGTTATATCATTCTGGTGCATCATTTAAAGACTTAGGTAAGAAGTGCTTTGCCATTACCAAGATGGAAGATGATAATATATTAAAAGAATTATTAAATAAATTAAAAAAATATCATGTTTGTTGATAAGATAACAATAAAATATAGAGAGGATGATAAAGTGAACAATATAGTGGTAACTGATAATATAAAGATAGAAAATATGATATATGAAATCAGAGGTAAACAGGTTATGTTAGACTCTGATTTAGCAAGATTATATGGTTGTAAAAATGGAACTAAATCACTTAATTTAGCGGTCAAAAGACATATAAATAGATTTCCAGAAAGATTTATGTTTCAATTAACAAAAGAAGAATATTCTTCTATTTATTCAAGGTTTCAAATTGAAACCTTGAATAAAAACAATCAAAAACAAGGACTTAATATTAAATATTTACCTTATGTATTTACTGAACAAGGAGTAGCAATGTTAAGTGCTATATTAAAAACTGATGTTGCAGAAGAAATAAGTATAAATATTATGAGAGCTTTTGTAGCAATGAAAAGTATAATAAATACTTCACTAATAGAACAAAAATATATAAATAGTTTAGTATTAGAACATGATAATGAAATAAAAATATTACAAGAATCTTTTGATAAGTTAAATATAAAAGAAAGTAATAATCACATCTTTTACGAAGGACAAATATATGATTCATATTCTCTACTTATAGATATATTATCTAAAGCAAAGAAAGAAATAATTATAATAGATAATTATGCAGGTAAAAAACTATTTGATATCATTAAAGATATTAATATCAAAGTAAAAATATATACAGAAAATATAGATAATATTTCTAAAGAGAAGTATGAAAAACAATATAATAATCTAGAAATAATAAATACTAATATATTTCATGATAGATTTATTATAATAGATAATAGAGTGTTATATCATTCTGGTGCATCATTTAAAGACTTAGGTAAGAAGTGCTTTGCCATTACCAAGATGGAAGATGATAATATATTAAAAGAATTATTAAATAAACTAAAAAAATAAATGTTTAACATTGACATCACTAGGTATTTATATTATCATAAACAATAAGACAATGATAAAATAAAGAAAGGATGATGAAATGAACAATATAGTGGTAAGCGATAATATAAAGATAGAAAACATGATATATGAAATTAGAGGTAAACAGGTAATGTTAGATTCTGATTTGGCGGATTTATATGGTTGCAAGAATGGTACCAAGGAAATAAATCAGGCGGTTAAAAATAATATAGAAAAGTTTCCTGAAAGATATTGCTTTAGAATTACTGAAAAAGAGTATTCTAGTTTGAAGTCAAAAATTTTGACTTCAAAAGGAGGTTCTAGGAAAGGCCATACTGTTTTTACCGAGCAAGGTGTATATATGCTTGCTACGATTTTAAAAGGTAAGTTAGCAACTTCTATAACAATTGCAATAATGGATGCCTTTGTAGCAATGAAAAGTATAATAAATACTTCATTAATAGAACAGAAGTATTTTAATGAATTAACTATAAAAAATACAGAAGATATAAAAATATTACAAGAATCTTTTGATAAGTTAAATACAAAAGAAAGTAATAATCATATATTTTATGAAGGACAAATATATGATGCATATTCTCTACTTATAGATATATTATCTAAAGCAAAGAAAGTAATAATTATAATAGATAATTATGCAGGTAAAAAACTATTTGATATCATTAAAGATATTAATATCAAAATAAAAATATATACAGAAAATATAGATAATATTTCTAAAGAGAAGTATGAAAAACAATATAATAATCTAGAAATAATAAATACTAATATATTTCATGATAGATTTATTATAATAGATAATAGAGTGTTATATCATTCTGGTGCATCATTTAAAGACTTAGGTAAGAAGTGCTTTGCCATTACCAAGATGGAAGATGATAATATATTAAAAGAATTATTAAATAAACTAAAAAAATAAATGTTTAACATTGACATCACTAGGTATTTATATTATCATAAACAATAAGACAATGATAAAATAAAGAAAGGATGATGAAATGAACAATATAGTGGTAAGCGATAATATAAAGATAGAAAATATGATATATGAAATTAGAGGTAAAAAGGTAATGCTAGATTCTGACTTGGCTATGTTATTTGGCTATGAAACGAAACAGTTAAATAGGCAGGTTCTTAGAAATATGAATAGATTTCCAGAGAATTATTGTTTTCAAATAACTGAGGCTGAATACATATCTTTAAGGTGCCAAAATGGCACCTTAAAGAATGGACGTGGAGAACACCGAAAATATTTGCCATATGCATTTACAGAGTATGGTATTACTATGTTAGCGGGCATTTTAAAAAGTGATGTTGCAATAAAAATGAGTCTTAGAATAGTAGACATATTCATAACTATGAAAAACTATATTAACACTTCGCTAATAGAACAAAAATATATAAATAGTTTAGTATTAGAACATGATAATGAAATAAAAATATTACAAGAATCATTTAATAAGTTAAATACAAAAGAAAATAATAATCATATATTTTACGAAGGACAGATATATGATGCATATTCATTACTTATAGATATATTATCTAAGGCAAAGAAAGAAATAATTATAATAGATAATTATACAGGTAAAAAATTATTTAATATTATTAAAAATATTAATGTTAAAGTAAAAATATATACAGAAAATATAGAAATCTTTATGAGACTGAATCTTTAAATTCATAATAGCCTATGAAGCCTTAAGTTAATCTTAAGTCTTTATTAGGTATCATAGAGCCTGTAGTCTCTATGATAAAATATTTAAAATATAAAAAGGAGCAAAAAATGAAAAATATAGAATTAATAATACCAAAATTGGAAGAATACTCCTATGAGCAAAAACTAGAAAGTGATCCAAAAACAATGAGTTATAATGCCGGCTACAAAGTTATGTATAATGGTTATCATTATGATACAGGGTGCATTGACTTTCCTAAAGAAAAATGGCAAGAAGCTCAAAATAGAAGAATCAAAGAAAATAGATATTTCGCATATATCAAAGACAAAGACTTAAATAAATATGTTGGATATGTATATTACCAATATGATAAAGATGAAGATATATATGATTGCGGTATTTTAATAGAAGATAAATATAGAGGTAAAGGATATTCAAAACCAGCTCTTAAGCTACTAATAAAAGAAGCAAATAAAAATAATATAAAATACTTATATGATACTTTTGAAAAAAGTAGAGAAAAAGCATTGAAACTATTCTTAGATGTAGGATTTGAAATATATAAAAAAACTACAGTCAATAAATTTAATAAAGAAGTAGAATGCGTAATTATAAGAATTGATACCAATAAAATAACTAATAACACAGATTAATTAGAAGTTTTTTTCTGCATAAACAATTGACTTTTTACATAAAATATAGTATATTATTATTGCATTTGGAAGAATGCTTTAGTGATAAATGTTAATCGCTTCTAGGTGGTGTGAGCAATAAATGATCCTAGTCGTGAAATGTTAATCGCTTCTGAGTGGTGCGAGCAATAAATGATCTCGGTTGTAAATGTAAGAAAACTTCTATCTAAAGGTAGAGTTTTCTTTAGAATAATATTTATAAGTATTCTGTAACAAGAGTACTTTTTCTTATCTCAATTATGTAATATTATGATGAAAACTTATTTTATATAAGGTTTAATAAATATAATAAATTAACTATTTTCTATTATAAAATTCGATAAAATAAAGAAACATGATGTGAATATATGTATTTAATAAAAGCCTATTGATTAAATTTAGTAAAATATAAATGGTATAGTAGGCCTCAATAAATCAGGCAAATCTAATAAAGTAGATGATGTAAGATAGCTACTAATAGGATAGTCTATGAAGAATCTTAGAAAAGATAGTTCACTAGATGTACTATTCTCAGATAATGATAGTAGAAGACACTTTAATAGTAATTAGTTACATTAGAACTTAATGAATACTTATTAATAATGAAAAACATAAAATATTAACAAGAAAAAATATAAGGTAGGTCATAATATAGACTTATCTTTTTTTTAATCATTTTTGTTGAAAAATTACTCTTTTTATGATAAAATAAAATCGATTTGGGGGAATCAAACATGAATAAAGAAACAGAAAAACCATCAAAGATGGGATTAAATATGAACTTTTATAGTGAAGAGGCAAAAATAACTGCAAAACCAAACGATACCGAATATGGATTCTTATATGAAAGAAATAAAAAGTATATGAACAATATAGCTATTA
>CAKPSW010000028.1 GCA_934183705.1 uncultured Bacilli bacterium
ACTATAAGTTCAACAGCATCTTTAATTTTATTATAAATAGTTTCCCCTGCTTCTGATAAAATAACTCCATCTCTCTTTCTAATAAATAGTGAAGTACCAACTTGCGCCTCTAATGTTTTAATAGATTTACTGATAGCAGGTTGACTTATCATCATCTCATTAGCAGCCCTACTTATGCTACTATTTTTAGCAACATAATAAAAGACTTTATATAATTCAAAGTTAATATTCATAAATAACCTCCATCCAAAATATAACCAAAAGTTATATAACATATAAATAATATGTATATTAATTATATCACAAATTATGTTACAATACTAGTGCTTTTTGTGAAAAAGCCATAGAAAGGGGAAAAAGTATATGCTAGAAGAATATTTAATGGCGTTATATTATCAGTACTGTAATGCTAGAGGAATAAAGAATATTAATTTTGTCAAAATGAAAGACAGTGAAGATTTTATAAACTGGATAGTTCAAAATAGACAGACATCAAAAATGTATAAAGATTATCTTTCATATCTTAATGTATCATTATATGATGGAACTGAAGTAGGAAAAGGAAAATATGATAGCATAAGTAGTAAAGATATGGAAATAGTATCACCTTATGGAATAACATTAGGTATATTACCTTCAAAACTAATAATAACCGATAGAAATGTTTTAATAGCCTCACCAAGAACAATATCATTAGCGGAAACAAATTTATTTATTACTCATAATCCATATTCATATCAAGCTGTATCATCTTGGCATAAAATACATAATGCAGGTATGTATGATATAAGCATAGGAGTATATGGAAATACTCGCGATAGAGATAGAAAAACAAAAATAGAACTTCTATCTAAATTAGCAGATAAAATGGATACTGATACAGAGTTAACTCAAGATACATTAGGAGATAAATACTTTTGTTCATTAAATAGTAGGAGATATATCAAAAGAAAAATATTAACAAGATAAAAAAGCAAAGAAGGGGATTAGAATGGAAGATAACATAAAAATATTAAACATGTGGAATGAAAAAGTAAAAGAACTGGGTAAACTAAAGTTAAAAGAAGCTCAAGAATTATTCATTGAGATGAAAAAAGAATCAAATATTAAAGAAAAAGAATTAAAAAGAAAAAAGCTAATTGAAGAAACATTATATGTACCATTAAATTTTATAAATAAAAATAAGGTTTATTTTACAAATACAATATCATACGATATGAATGATGTGATAAGTACAATTTATGAGATATGGATAGAATTAATAGATGCCGAAATACTTTTATCAATAGATATGTATTCAAATATATTTAACTATAATAGTCTATTTTATACGAAACTATTAGATAAATTACCAATAGCAAAGTATTCTTTTGAAAGAGTAGTTGTTTTAAATACAACAAATTTTGCTGAAATACTAATAAACTACATCAAGTTAAAGGAAATAACCCCAGAGGTAACCTATAATAAATACCTAGACTTTATAAAAAAAGAACTAAATAAAAATGAAGATTTTTTTAAATATTTTTCAGGCTACTATTGCTTATATAGTATATATACATTATTAGAAGCAATTACTAACACACTAACAGAAGTAGATAGTAGTGAGTTATCAAAGACAAAGATAGATAAGTTAAAATATTTATTAATTGATAGAGGACTAACAGATTCAATTCAAACATTAGAAGAATCTTTGCCAATAGATATAGAAACAACCATAATAGAAGATAATTATAATTCACAAATACTAAATACATTATTGAATGGTTTGAATGGAGAAGAAGTGGAACTAATAAGAAAAAGATTCGGTATAGGCGAATATAGATGCCACACTTTAGAAGAAGTGGCAAAGCAAATAAATGTAACAAGAGAAAGAGTAAGACAAAAAGAGGCGAAAGCGTTAAGAAAACTAAGGAGACCAACAGCAAGGAAAAAAGTAAGATATTAGGAGGAAAATAAAAATGAAAAAATATAATATAGAAACAGTATATAACTACATAAATGGTGAAGATATAACAGATTTTACATTAGAAGAACTAGAGTCCAACACTAACTTTATGATAGATGTGATAAATGTATCAAAAGACAAAAACTTTTATAATTTTGCTGAAGATAATGTAAAAACAGATTATAGATTTGTTAAGTTTATAATAAACAAGTTTAAAGAAGATGAGAATTTAATTACTGTGGCAGCAGACACTTATATAGAAAATCAAGATAATGAACAAAATTATATAGAATTATTAATAATTATGTGCAATCTAGTAAAAGACAAAAATGATAAAAACTACAAAAAATACAAATTCCTTTTAGAGGCTAATTATAGTGCAAAAAGGTTACAGATAGAATTAGGAAAATTAAAAATAGATAAAGAGGCATCAGATAATTTAGGAATGGGCTTTCTAATCATTTATGATAGTTTTAATAGTAGTCAGATTATACTAGATTATTATTCTAAAGAAATAATTAAAGATATTTTCAAAGAATATGATATTATACTTGAAGATTATCTTCATCAAAGATTTAATACATTTGAAAAAATAGAAAAAATAGGAACCAAAAAATATATATTAGATTTTATAGCGGTCTATGATGAAATGTTATCATCATATTTAAGTAGTCATATCTATTTACTTGAAGATATTTCAAAACAATTAAATAAAATAAAGAATAATTGGAATAAATATATTGAAACAAAAGAAAGAAAAAAATATAATGAAATAATAAATAAAGTACATGAGTATATGGAGTATGAAGCAGTTGATTATTATTCTTTAGACGAAACAACTTTACTATATTTAGTAGCAACTAATCTAGGAATAGAAAAGACTTTATTAAAATATGATAGTATATCAGAAGAACATTATCAAGGAATAATGGAAGAGTTAAGTTATGAATTGGGAGTATCTAAATTAAGTTTTAATGATAGATTAAATTATAACAATATAAAAAAAATAATACTTGATATTTTAAAAGATACTCAATCCAGTAGTCAAACGCCGGAAACAAAAACAGAAAATCATAAAAAATGTAAGATAATAAAATTAGTTAAAAAAGAACAAAGAGATTAGAAGAGTCTCTTTTTTCATCATCTTAAGCCTAGGTCTTAAGAGGTGATTTAGAGCCTATTATATAGTCTCTAAATTAAAAATATTTGTGTTGTATTATATATAAGCCATAACTAATTACATATAAAATGTCAAAATACTGTAAAAATAACCAAAGATAACATATAAATTATTAAAATTATGATATACTTAAATTAAAGATAGAGGTGATATAATGCCTAGTTGGTCAGTACATTTAGCAGTAGCAAAAGAAGTTAATAAAAAATTAAATTTAAATAAAGATTTATTTTACTATGGTAATTTAATACCAGATGTAGATAAA
>CAKPSW010000029.1 GCA_934183705.1 uncultured Bacilli bacterium
TTCATATCCATTTATTGTTTTAAACTTTAATGGTACTTCTAAATCATGATAATACTCATAATATTTTGAAGCTAAGTTATACCACTTATCAAAGCCCATTCTTTCAACTTTATTTTCAAATCGCATACCTATCTCTTCTAAAAGCTTTATTTTATCTAGAGATAATTTACCATTTTTATATGATTGTCTTTGATTTACAATCCATTTTCCTAAATTATAACCATTTTCATTTTTTTCATAGCCACTTATTGTTTTGAAACTTTGTGGCACTTCCAAATCATGATAATGATTATAATAAGCTTTAGCTAAATTATAATTTACTTCCCATGTATTTGGGTTTATTCTATCTCTTACATATCTTAATATCTCATATAAATCTTTATTTTCTGTTATAATATCAAAATTTAAGTTTTGTATTTTAATTTCTCTAGGGTTAGATAGAGAATTATTTTCCCTAACCTCTTTTACTCTATCTTTTAAGTTTGTTTCTAACTCTTCAATAAATTCTATATTATTAGTTAGATCTATTATTACTGGAGATAATAGTTTTTCTATCACTTCTTCTTTAGTTACATCTTTATCTACTTTTAAACCTTTACTTAAAGCTATATTTAATAACTCTGCTTTTGACAGGTTAGAATATTTCTCTAGCATATCAGTAGTATTTCCCTTTACTGATAAAGCTCTTCCTATTTGTTCAAAGTATACAATATCAGAACTAGTCTTTCTACCTAGTATTACACCATCAACGTCTGGTGCATGAACTCCTTCATTATACTGGTTTATTGCAAACATTATTCTTAGTTTATTCTTTACATTATTTCCTTCTAGATCTTTATCTTGATAAAAAGCATAACGAGATGCCCTGCCATTATCCTTATCTTTACTAGTAGTTTTATAATATACTACATCATAATCTTTAAACCATTCTTTAGCCTCTTTCATAATAGCATCAATATCATTAGTGTTATCATCAAATACCATAGGACAGAAATATATATATTTACCATCTTTTTTAATATTGCCTCTAACTAACTCTGGTATCGCTGGAGCTTTATGAATAGTCCTTTTAGCATCAAGTAATAACCTTTTACACTCGTTATATTCTTCTTTAATTATTTTATTTTGTGATAACTTCTCTTCTAGAGAATATGAAATGCTACTTTCAAAATCTTCTAGATTTATATAAGCACTTCTATATATTGGTTTAGGTAATACTCCATCTATCATAGCGTCACATAAGTCATAAATACTTACTACCTTACCAGAAAACACTTCTTCCCTATCCGGATTTGTCATATCTCTTTCATATGCTGTACCCCTATCTCTTACTGTATAAGCTGTCATACCAAATACCTTCATATTAGGATGTGTATCGATAATAGTATTTATTCTACTTCCCCATACCGGTGCTCCAAGATGATGAAGTTCATCAGTTATCAAAAGATCTATATCTAAACTAGATAATTCTTCTCTAGATAAATTTATTAAACTTTGATATGTCCTAAATTCCAAGTTAGGAAAATCTCTATTTATATCTAAATATGGATTATCTTTAATAATACTTTGTACATGTTCAATTATAGCTCCAGAAGGAGATATATATAATACTTTTTTATCTTTATATTCATAAGCTAGTCTTAATGCTATATAACTTTTACCTGTTCCTGTAGCTTTAATAATAGCCACCTTATTTTCACCATTATTATAAGCTTCAAGTACTCTATTAAAAGCTATTATATTATGATTATATAGATTTAATATATTATTCATATTCCTCTCCATCATATAACATAATTGAATAATTATCATCATCCATTACTACTATTACTTCATCATCTTTATATATATCTATATTAAATTCATTTTGTTCCATAGTTAATGTTATTTCTTCTTCTTCATCATATAAATATACTTTAAATCCTATTTTATTTGATTTTAATAAATCAACATCATCTGGTATAAATACCTCTGTTACAATTCCTATACTTTCCATTCTATTACCTCTTTCTTTTTATCTTTTTCTTTTTATTGTTCCTGGTTCTGATATATTCTTGCTTCGAATAATCCATACCATAGATATATCTTCAAGCATTCTTATTTTATCTTCATCTAATTTACCTTTCTTATATAACTCTCTTTGCGCTGAAATCCATCTTCCCAAACCATAACCATTTTCATCTTTTTCATAGCCGTTTATTGTTTTGAAAATGTATGGCACTCTCAAGTCATGATAATAATCATAATATTTTGAAGCTAAACCATACCACTCTTCAAAACTTAAAATTTTACGCTTATTATCAAATCGCATACCTATTTCTTTTAAGGCTATTACTTTTTCTTCAGTTAAAGTACCTTTTTTGTATGTCATTCTTTGATGTGCAACCCAGAAACCTAAATTATAGCCATGTTCATCTTCTTCATAGCCATTTATTGTTTTAAAGCTCGTTGGCACTTCCAAGTCATGATAATAATCATAATATTTTGAAGCTAAATCATACCACTCTTCAAAGCTTAAAATTTTACGCTTATTATCAAATCGCATACCTATTTTTTCTAATAGTTCTATTTTTTCTTTACTTAAATTACCTTTTTTATAAACAGTTCTTTGTGTTGCAATCCATACTCCTAAATTATAACCATTTTCATCTTTTTCATATCCATTTATTGTTTTAAAATTTGTTAGCACTTCCAAGTCATGATAATAATCATAATATTTTGAAGCTAAATCATACCACTCTTCAAAACTTAAAATTTTACGCTTATTATCAAATCGCATACCTATTTTTTCTAATAGTTCTATTTTTTCTTTACTTAAATTGCCATTTTTATAAACAGTTCTTTGTGTTGTAAGCCATCTCCACAAACCATAACCATTTTCATCTTTTTCATATCCATTTATTGTTTTGAAATTGTATGGTACTTCCAAATCATGATAATGATTATAATAAGCTTTAGCTAAATTATAATTTACTTCCCATGTATTTGGGTTTATTCT
>CAKPSW010000030.1 GCA_934183705.1 uncultured Bacilli bacterium
TTATCTATAATAATTATTTCTTCTTTAGCTTTACTTAATATATCTATAAGCAGAGAATAGGCATCATATATTTGTCCATCATAAAAGATATGGTTATTATCCTTTTTAGTGCTTAGTTTATCAAAAGATTCTTCTAGTAATAGTATTCTATTTTCATGATTAATCAAAATATTATTATTTTTATATAAATCATTTGAAATAAATCTTCTCATCAATACAAAAGCATCCATTATTGCTATTGTCATTTCAGATGCTGCTTTACTTTTTAAAATTGTTGCTAACATATATACACCTTGTTCAGTAAAGACATTATGTCCTTTTCTAGACCCTCCTTTTGAAGTCGAAACTTTCGACTTCAAAAAATTATACTCCTCTTCACTAATTCTAAAAGAATACCTTTCAGGAAACTTTTCTATATTATTTTTAACAGCTTCATTTATTCTTTTCGTTTCAACTTCATAAAGTATAGCTAAATCAGAATCTAACATCACTTGCTTACCTCTTACTTCATATATTAATTCTTCTATTTTTATATTATCTTTAATTATTAAATCATTCATTGTATACCTCCTTTAATCTATTTATTAATTCTTTTAATATATAGTCATCATCCATTTTTGTTATAGCAAAACAACTTTTACCCAGATCTTTAAATGAAGAACCAGAGTGATATAACTTTTTATTATCTATTATAATAAACCTATCATGAAATATATCAGTACTAATTATTTCTATATTAGAGTATTCTTTTTCATATTTCTTTTTAGATATATTATCTATATTCTTAGTATATATTTTAATATTAACATTAATATTTCTAGTAATATCAAATAACTCTTTACCAGCATAATTATCTATAATAATTATTTCTTCTTTAGCTTTACTTAATATATCTATAAGCAGAGAATAGGCATCATATATTTGTCCATCATAAAAGATATGGTTATTGTCTTCTTTAGTACTTAGTTTATCAAAAGATTCTTCTAATAAACAAACTCTTTCATCTAAATCCAATACTAAATTATTTATATATTTTTGTTCTATTAAATTAGTATTAATATATTTTCTCATTATAACAAATGCTCTCATAATACTGACGCTTACAATACTTGCATTTTCTGTTCTAAGAACCGTTGCTAGCATTGCTACTCCTTGTTCAGTAAAAACATAAGGTAGATATTTTGTATATTTTCCTTGTTCAAATTCTAAGGTCACATTTTGTGACCTTAGAATATTTAGATATTCGTCTTTAGTCAATTGAAAATAAAAATCATAAGGAAATCTATCAATATTTCTTTTTACTGCCTGGTTTATTTCCTTTGTCCCATTTTTGCATCCATAAAGTTTAGCTAAATCAGAATCTAACATCACTTGCTTACCTCTTACTTCATATATTAAGTCTTCTATTTTTATGTCATCTTTTATCATTAAATCATTCATCAATTTATCTCCTTTCTATCATAGTCTTATCGTCTATAATAATATAAATGAAATAAGAAGTCAAGAAAAAAAGAATGATATTACTCATTCTCTTTTACATTATACTAATTCTAAAATAACTTCTAGAGCGTTATCTCCTTTTCTTTCAGTCATTTTAATAATTCTTGTATAACCACCATTACGATCTTTATATCTAGGTGCTAATTCATTAAATACTTTATTAACACATTTTTCATCATTATGTAAAAACGCAAGTGCTAATCTTCTTGATACTAAAGTACCCTTTTTTCCATAAGTTACCATTTTATCAAAGCTTTTTCTTACTTCTTTAGCTCTAGTTTCTGTAGTAACTATTCTTTCGTTTAGAATAAGTTGTTTAGTTAAAGTAGCTAACATACTTCTTCTATGTTTATTGTCTCTTCCTAACTTTCTATAAGCCATAATTACCTCCTTATATTAATTGTTGTCATCTCTAAAAGTTAATCCCATATCTTTTACTTTGTCCATAACTTCTTTTAATGATTTTTTACCTAAGTTTCTAATTTTCATCATTTCATTTTCTGATTTTTCAGTTAAATCTCTAAGTGTTAAAATATTAGCTCTCTTTAAACAGTTATAAGCTCTTACAGAGAAATCTAAATCATCAATAGAAGTCTCAAGTATTTTAACATTAGGATCTTCACTTTTAGAAATCATTAAACCAGTCTCATCTGCGATAGAATTAAGTTCAGTTAAAACTTCAAAATGTTCAATTAAAATTCTTGATGCAAGTGCAAGTGCTTCTTCAGGTAAAATTGAACCATTAGTCCAAACTTCTAAAATAAGTTTATCAAAATTATTATTTTGTCCTACTCTAGCAGTTTCTACCTCATAATTAATTCTTTCGATTGGTGAATAAAGACTATCAATAGCAATTGTATTAACTTTATTTTTATCACCTTGTAATAATTTCTTATTTTCATCCGCTACAGTATAACCTCTACCAGTTCCTACTGTCATTTCCATATTAATACTTCCGCCATCAACTAAAGTACATATTACTTGATCTGGATTTAAAATCTCAATATCAGCATCAAGTTCAATATCAGAAGCAGTAACTACTCCAGGAGTTTTCTTAGTAAGTCTAAGAATCTTATCTTCTCCTCTAGCATGATTTTTTATTACAATACTTTTTAAATTTAATACAATAGCAGTAACATCTTCTACTACTCCATCTATTTTTTGAAATTCATGAGCTACACCATCTATTTTTACGGAAATAATTGCATCTCCTGGTAATGAAGATAACATAACTCTTCTAAGTGCATTGCCTAGTGTTGTACCAAAGCCTCTTTCTAATGGTTCTAGTTCAAATTTACCATAGAAATTATCTTTAATATATTCTTTAACCTTGTAATCAGGTTTTTCAAATTTTAACATTGTATGCGCTTCCTTTCTTAATTATCCACGTCTTCTTTTAGGTGGACGACAACCATTATGTGGAATTGG
>CAKPSW010000031.1 GCA_934183705.1 uncultured Bacilli bacterium
TTCTCTTTTTTTATAGTATTTATATAAAATAAAAACTCACGAACTTTTCAGTCCGTAAGTTGATTTTAAATGGAGCAGATGAGGGGAGTCAAACCCCCGTCTCAGCCTTGGCAAGGCCGAATTCTAATCGTTGAACCACATCTGCAAAGAATATATATACATTATATTAAAAAAATGTTAAAAAATCAACCTTTTTTATTAAAAAAGTTTAGAAAATAATGTATAATATGTATTAGGTGATAATTTTATGTTTGAGAATTTAAGTGATAGATTGCAAGATGTGGTTCATAAGATTAAGGGCTACGGCAAAATAACAGAAGAAAATATTAGTGAAATGATGAGAGAAATCAGACTTTCTTTATTAGAAGCTGATGTTAATTATAAAGTTGTAAAAGAGTTTACAAATAATGTAAAAGAAAAAGCTTTGGGAGAAGAGGTTAATAAAAGCCTTAATCCTGGAGAGTTATTTGTTAAAATTGTTAAAGATGAACTTACGGAATTATTAGGTGGAGAGAATACTCCTCTTAATGTAAGTGGTAATCCTGCTACTCTTATGTTAGTAGGTCTTCAGGGAAGTGGTAAAACTACTACTATTGGTAAACTTGCTAACTATCTTAGAAAGAATAATAAGAAGAAACCTTTATTAGTAGCTTGTGATGTATATAGACCTGCTGCTATTGACCAGTTAAAACAAATTGGTAAGGAACTTAATATTGAAGTTTATTCTGAAGGTAAAGGTAATCCTGTAGAAATATCTAAGAATGCTATTAAATATGCTAAAGATAATGGATATGATTATGTTCTTATAGATACTGCTGGTAGATTACAAATAGATGAATCTTTAATGGAAGAATTAGATAATATTCAGAAAGAAGTTAATCCTGATGAAACTATTTTAGTAATTGATTCGATGATGGGACAAGATGCTATCAATGTTATTAATGGTTTTAATGATAAGATTAAACTTAGTGGTGTTATTTTAACTAAACTTGATGGTGATACTAGGGGTGGTGTTGCTTTATCTGTTAAACATCTTACTAATTTACCAATTAAATTTATTGGTGTTAGTGAAAAAATGGATGGTCTTACTCCTTTTTATCCAGAGAGAATGGCCTCTAGAATACTTGGTATGGGAGATATTTTATCTATAGTTGAAAAGGTTCAGGATGAAATAGATGAAAAAGAGGCTGAGAAAACCGCTAAAAAAATGATGAAAGGTAATTTTGATTTGGAAGACTTTTTGAATCAACTTAATCAAATTAAAAAGTTAGGACCTCTTGAGAATATTTTAAAGTTACTTCCTGGGGCTAAAAAAATGGGACTTAATAAAGTTAATATTGATCCTAAAATTATGAAAAGAACAGAAGCTATTGTTTTATCTATGACTCCTGAAGAGAGAAGAAATCCTAGTATATTAAAGGCTAGTCGTAAGAAAAGAATAGCTGATGGTTCTGGGACTACTGTTACTGATGTTAATAGATTGCTTAATCAGTTTGAAGATATGAAGAAAATGATGAAAATGATGAGTAATGGTAATTTTAAAATGCCATTTTAGGGGATATTATGAAAGGACTTACAATTAAAGAACCATGGGCTAGTTTGATAGTTAATGGTTATAAGAAATATGAGTTTAGAAGCTTTAAAACTAATTATAGAGGTAAGATACTTATTCATGCTGGTCTTAATTTAGAAAGTGATAACGCTTTGAAGTTTAAGGATTATAATCTTAATTATGGTCATGGTGAGATAATAGGAGAGGCGTATCTTACGGATTGTATTTTAGTTACCGATGAATTTGAAAATGAGTTATATAATATTAATCCTTTGGTATATGGGAAAAGTAAACATGCTAGAAAATATGCTTGGAAATTGGATAATGTTATAATGTATGAAAAGAGAATTCCTTATAAGGGAAAACTTGGACTTTGGAATTATGATGGTAATATCTAAATTTATTCTAAAATTAGACTTCTTTACTATTTACATATCTTATGTGAACATATTATATGTGTAGATAGGAGGATAATTTATGAATTTTAGTGATGGTTTTAACCAAGGTATGTATGATGGTGATATTGATATTAATATAACTAATACTAATCAAAATGTTAATGATAACACTAATATGAATTATAATAGTGTTGGAGCTCCAATGATGGGGGATTCTGTGATGGGAGGAGTTGCTTCTCCAGTTAT
>CAKPSW010000032.1 GCA_934183705.1 uncultured Bacilli bacterium
ATAAAATATTAAATATAAAGTATGTAAGTACTATAAAAGTAAATAATGTAGATTAATATAGTCTATGTTATTTTTTTTATTTATCCTCTTAAGCCTAGGTCTTAAGAGGTAATTTAGAGCCTATCATATAGTCTCTAAATTAAAAATATTTGTGTTGTATTATATACAAGCCATAACTAATTACATATAAAATGTCAAAATATTGTAAAAATAATCAAAGATAACATATAAATTATTAAAATTATGATATACTTAAATTAATGATAGAGGAGGGTAATATGGATATTGTTAACAAGTATTTAATTGGAGAAATATTAAAAGACATATTTGGCATGTCATTATTAGATGTTAAAAAAATAGAAAACGAAATAACTAATAATTTTAATGATATTATGACTAAATTAGATGAATATAAGATTGTTTATACTGATGATGTAAATATGATGATTGCAATAAAAGCCATAGAAAACTACATTGTAGATAGTTATAATCGAATAAGCTCTACAATAATAAACAATATATGTTTAAAATATTTTAGTAAGAACATAGAAATGACATTGGCCTCTGAAGATATAGATAAAATAAAATTAGTTTTTGAAAGATATTGCAAATTAAATAATTATCCAATAGAATTACAAGATAAAATTATGAGTGATATAGAAAGAAAGGCAATGACGTTCAGTAAGAGATTTACTTTTGATGATATCTCACTAATAAACTTAATTGAAGCTGCTAAAGGCTCAAATATAGTAAAAGAAGAAGCAAGTAATAGAAATGCCATTCTAGAACAGACTAAAGGAAAAGACACATATCACCTTAAAGAATTACCTAGAATAAAAATAACCCCAGATATGACTGAGGAAGAAAAAAATCAGAAAATAAAAGAACAAAAACAAGTGTTTACCATCGGAGGAAAGATACCAGAACCAAGAAGTGAAGAAAACAGATTAGAAAAAAATAAAATTTTTCTTAAAAGTTATCCTGGATATTCTACTGTTTTAGAAACTAGAAGTAGAGATGAGATAATGAAAGAATTAATAGGTAATCTTTTTGATAATCTAAATTTATGCTATGACACATATCAAAAATATTATTTAGATGGTAATAATAAAGCCATAGAAAATGATGTGGAACTAGTAGATGGTACTATATTTCCATTTAAATATGTTCTAGATACAAAAAGAATACCTCATATACTAGGAATCCCAAGAGCCGAATATTTATCAGAAAAAGTAAGAAAAGTCCTAGGTTTAAGTGAATTAGCAGGAGCAGATAAAGTATTATTAGCATTGATAAAAAATCAAAAAAACATAATAGCGGCAGGTGGATTAATAGAAGAAAACGGTAAAGTATATCAAATGTTACCTTGGGAAAAAATAATACTAAAAACAAGTTCATTTATGCGAGGAGACTACTTTAAAACATGTTTCTGTTTAGTAAAACTAAAAGAAGGTCACTATTTAGAAAAATCAAATGAAGAATATGCTACAATAGCAGCAACTAGATATGGTCAAGATTTTATAAATAAGAAACTAACAATAACTGGTATATTAAATGATTTGATTCTAACAAAAAAGCAATCTAAAGATTTTATTTTCAGTGGCTTTCTACTAGATGATAAGACAGGAATGTATGTTCCAGATACATTAATAACAGGAAAAGCCGAAAATATAAAAGTAGGAAAAGATAATGAAAAATTATTGACATTACAAAAATATAGAAAAATCTTTGGAGATAATGATGGCTGTCAAGTAGTTAAGAGAATAATGAATGAAAATGAAGATAGACAATTTACCCCTGAAGAGCAAGCTTTAGCGCACCTAACTACATCTTCAAGTTTAGGACTGCCTACCAAAGTATCCGAAGAAGCAATAGAATTAGAATTTAGCATTCAGCAGGAGATTGAACAAATATTAAAAACAAATATAGAAGAATTAATAAATCCAAGCAATCAAAAGAGACGATAAATTATTTAGTTATCGCCTCTTTTATATATTTAATAAAATTCTTACTAATATA
>CAKPSW010000033.1 GCA_934183705.1 uncultured Bacilli bacterium
CATACAATGGATTTACTGATGATTATGATGGAGAAAGATATAAGCCTATAACTGATGATATGTATTCAAAAAAAACAAGTGGATATATAGAAAAGTAGGTGTGATATGAGGAATAAAGAAAGGAGAGTAACATAGAGGAAAATAATTAGATTACAGATGATAGAACTATATTAAAAAATTGTTATGACTATAAAGATTAATAATAAAAAAATCAAATAAAGTTAGGAGAAGAAAGAATATGAATTTAAAAAAGACATTATTTATAATGTTAATAGCAGTAGTTAGTGTTTTAGGAATAACAACAGTTGATGCTTTAACTATTAGTGATGATGGTAAATATACATTAATATTAACTAGCACAGCAGAAAATGCTAGTATTGATGGTAAAGAACAAAAAGTTATAAGATTTAATGTTGCAGAAGAAGAAACAACAGTTAAATTATCTGAATTAACAATAGGAATAGTACCATTCAATGGTAAAAATGAATTCTCGCATTGGGAAAAAGCAGGTGGTGAAAAAGTTAGTGATGATATAGCAATATCTGATTTTAGCTGGAGTGATGTCGCTGAAACATATACTAATGGTCTTACACTTTATGCAAGATTTTCTGATAAATTATTACAAGGAACAGGTACATATTATTTAACACTTGACCCATTTGCAGGTAAAGTAAATGGACAAAGTATTATAAAATTAACAAGTAAAAGTACTGAATTTAAAACAGTTGATTTAACTAAATATATACCTGTAAGAGAAGGATACACATTTAAAGGATGGGAGTTAGATGGCAAAATTGTAACTTCAATTGATGCTAGTTATTTTGCTAACCGAGATTGTATAGAAATAACTGCTACATATACACAAGATACCTTTAATGGTGATGGAATCGTATTAAAATTAAATGCTAATGGTGGTAAAATAGATGGCAAAGAGTTTAATAGTTATGACTATATAGGTGGAGGAAATTCTGGAACAACTATGTCACTTTTACCATATATTCCAGTAAGAGATGGTTATACCTTTAATGGTTGGAATACTAAAAAAGACGGAAGTGGAGAAAATTATAATTATGTTTACTGGAGATTTTGGGATATAGATGAAAAAACAGATAAAGAATTTGAAAAAGATACCAAAATAAAAGAAGAAAATGGTTATGAAAGATATAAAAATATAACTTTATATGCTTCTTGGACTAAAAATAAAGAAATCAAAAATGATGGTGAAGTAAAAGCCAGTATCATATTTGATAAAGAAATTAGTAAGAATTATGTATTAGATACTAAAAAAGTTGAAGTTAAAAAAGAACTTGCTGATAAGAATGTTAAGTATGTAGTTGATATTAATGTATTAGAAAATGGACACATAGTTGAAATTAATGATACTAAAATGAAAATAAGAATTGCTTTACCAGAAGATTTAAAAGGTTATAAAAAATATGAAGTAGTTTATATTAAAGATAACCAAATACAAGAAACTATACCAGCAACAATAGAAGATGGATATATAGT